>JBIJCP010000078.1:0-5809 GCA_044344635.1 Candidatus Planktophila sp.
CTGTTGAAGGCGTTGCCTCATCAGGTGCGATCGTCGAAATTGCTCACCGCGTCGGAATCGAAGTTCCAGTTATTGAATCGGTTGCAGATATTGTCAATGGCGCACTTACCCCAGATGCGGCTATGCAACGCCTAATGGAGATAACCACAAAAGCAGAGAACTTCATTCGATGACCCAGCGTGTAGCAATCATTTGTGGGGGACGATCCAGCGAACACGAGATTTCTTGCATTTCAGCTGCCGGTGTACTTTCAGCGATCGATCGCAACGCGTACGAACCAATTTTGATCGGTATTAGCAAGAGCGGTAAATGGTTCCACCTTCCGGAAAACCATCCGCTATCAATCAGCGATGGCGTACTTCCGACAATTCCCGATACCGGAATTGCAGTCGCCCTGGGCGTAGATGGATTTAGCGCTGGCGGCGAGAATCTAAATATTGATATTGCATTCCCCTTGCTGCATGGTCCTTACGGTGAAGATGGCACGATCCAGGGATTATTGGAAATTGCCGATATCCCATACGTTGGTTCGGGAGTGTTGGCATCTGCCGTTGCAATGGATAAATCATTTGCTAAACCAATCTTTGCATCGCAAGGAATGAAAGTCGTGCCAGGGTTTGTTGTTCGCGAGAAAGAGTGGCAAAGAGGCTCAGCGACAATTCAGAAAGCAGCCGATCAACTTGGCTATCCAATATTTGTTAAACCCGCGCGCGGCGGATCTTCACGTGGAACTACCAAAGTTAAATCAGCTGCAGAGTTCGCGACTGCGCTAGCCGAAGCATTTAAATTCGATACCAAAGCGCTAGTAGAACAAGAGATCCGTGGGGCAGAAATTGAATGCGCGGTTCTGGAGATTGATGGAGCGCCAAAAGCCTCTTTAGTTGGCCAGATCAAAATCGCTGCCAAGTATGAGTTCTATAACTTTGAAGCTAAATACCTAGATGGCGCAACAACCATTGAACTACCAGCGCAGATAGATCAAAAGGTGAGCGATGAGATTCGAACCAAGGCGGTCGATGCCTTTATCTCACTTGGTTGTTCAGGCCTGGCTCGCGTTGATTTCTTCCTAACCCCAAATAATGAAGTAATCATCAATGAGTTAAATACAATGCCTGGATTTACCGCTACATCTGTCTTCCCGAAAATGTGGGCGGCAACGGGCGTTGGCTATTCAGATGTAATCACTCACTTATTGACGTGCGCGCTAACGCGCACCAATGGAGTTCTTGGGAACTAGAAAAATGCTTAGTAAGTAACTGGGCAAGTCAATGTACGAGTAATACCCGGAACTCCTTGAACTTTGGACAAGATGGTGCGTCCAAAATCTTCCATAGAAGGCGCTTCAGCTCGCATAATCACGTCGTATGGACCGGTGACGCCTTCGGCGAGAGTTACTCCTGGGATCGCAGAGACAGATTTTGCAACGCTGGAAGCCTTGCCGACTTCAGTTTGAATTAAAATAAATGCTTGAACTGACATTGTGGTTAAACCTCTCCTCGTGATCGCTTCGCCCATTTAGATGTAGCAGATGAGTTAAAGGTACTCCTACTTGCATTGATGTTCTAGTCTTGGTGGTATGGATGACCAATCGCCAGCGTTCTCCGAAGCGCAGATAATCGCTCGTCTGCGCGAGGTCTTCGCCAGCACCGATCCTAGAATCGAAGTTGGCATAGGTGACGATGCCGCAGTTGTCGTAGGAGAGAAACGTCAAGTAATGACGACAGATATGGCAGTCGAGGGCGTTCACTTTCGCACGGATTGGTCTACGGGATTTGAGATCGGCCGCAAAGTTACTGCGGCAAATGTCGCAGATGTAATGGCGATGGGAGCGGTAGCAGATTATTTACTCGTTGCAGTTGCCTTAACTCCTACGCAAAAAATGGAATGGATCGATGATCTAGCACGCGGAATTAAATTTGAAGCCGATTTAGCGGGGTTACAGGTAATCGGCGGCGATGTCTCTAGAAGTGAGAAAGTAGTTATATCTATGACCGCTGTGGGCCACTGCAAAGAAGCGATAACTCGGGATGGCGCAAGAGTTGGAGATGGGATTTATCTATCATCACTGACTGGGTGGGCGGCTGCCGGTTTAGCGCTCTTGCAATCGCAGACTTTGCCAACGGGGCAGGCACACTCGATCGCCCTTCGCGAGTTTAAATCACCAACAATTGATTATGGATTTGATACATCTAAGGCAACAGCGATGTGCGATGTTAGTGACTCGATAGTTGAACAGGCTGGACAGATTGCTAAAGCATCACAAGTAGCGCTCAGATTTGATAGCGCGCTTTTCTCCAGATCTGAAGAATTCGCCGCCTTGCAATCTTTGGCTGAAGAATTAAAGGTCGATATCTGGGATTGGATTTTCGGAGGGGGAGAAGATCACGCGCTGCTTGCTACAGGAATCGATCTTCCAGGTTTGAGAATCGGCGAAGTGAGCGCAGGTGAAGGAGTTTTTGGAATACCGCTAAGCGTTGCAGATAAAGCGTGGAGGCACTTTAGTTAAATTTGCTAGCGAAGAATTTAGCGAACGACTTTGCCGGCCTTTAGGCAAGAAGTACAGACGTTTTGGCGCTTTGTGCTTCCGCTAACCAAGGTCTTGATGCGCTGGATATTTGGATTCCAGCGGCGACGTGTCTTTACCTGAGAGTGGGAAACTTTATTTCCGAAGCTGGGCCCTTTGCCACAGATATCGCATGTTGATGCCACAGCAGTACTCCTTTTAATTTCAAATTCTTAGAGCCAGAGCCCCATTTGCGACCTAGCTGGTTTCAGGGGCAATAGTAGCGATAAGGCCACGCTCACGCTAATTCGGTCTATTTCACGCGAGAATGGGCGGCATGGCCGGCCTCGACTCAAAATTGGTAAATGTAGTCGGTGACCGCACGGCGAAAGTTTTAGAGAAAGTCTTTGGCTATCGAACTCTCTCGGATTTAATCCATCATTATCCACGCAGATATTTAGTACGAGGTGAGTTAAGCGATATCGCAGAATTGAAAGAGGGCGATGAAGTAACAGTCCTTGCTGAAATCTTTAGCTCAACTTCTCGCAAACTCCACGCACGCAAGGGAAGCATCCTTGAGGTAATCGTTACTGATGGAAGCGCGAAGATGTCCCTGACCTTCTTTAACCAGGCTTGGCGTGAAAAAGATTTACGGGTCGGCCGACAAGGACTCTTTGCCGGCAAAGTCGGAGTATTTAACGGCAAGCGACAGTTAGCGCACCCAGATTACGAGATGATTCCTGACGGAGATGATGTGGACTCGGCAGTTGCGGAATTTGCGGGAAAGTTTCTGCCAATGTACCCAGCTTCGGCAAAGTTGCCTTCTTGGAAAATCGCGCAATGCATAAATCTGGCGATCGGTAGCTTAGATGAAATTCCGGATTTCATGCCCGAAAAAATCTTGGCTGATCGTGGCTATCCGAACCTGCAACAAGCGATTGTGCAGATCCATAATCCAGTTGATCTAGATAGCGCAGCAAAGTCACGAGAACGAATCACCTTTGATGAAGCGTTTTTACTGCAGTTGCTTCTTCTAGAACGTCGCGCCCAATTGCGTTCGTTGAAGACCACCGCCCGGCGAGCCAAAAGTTCGGGAATTCTTACCGCCTTTGATGATGCCCTACCTTGGCAGTTAACCGCGGGACAGCGCGAAGTTAGTCAAGAGATAGCACGCGATCTAGCAGCCCCGATTCCGATGCATCGCTTATTGCAGGGCGAAGTTGGTTCTGGAAAGACCGTAGTTGCACTACGCGCAATGTTGGCAGTGATCGATAGTGGGGGACAGGCTGCACTTTTGGCGCCAACTGAAGTATTGGCTGCGCAACATCTGCGAACCATTGAAAAGCTATTGGGGCCACTTGGACTGGGTGGAATGTTAGGTGGCGTTGCGGATGCAACTCAAGTAACTCTCTTAACTGGTTCGCAGAGCGCTGCAGCCCGCAAAGAGGCATTGGCACTTGCCGCGTCAGGCCAAGCCGGAATTGTTATCGGCACGCATGCTTTACTGAGCGAGAGCGTTGCTTTTGCAGATTTAGGTTTAATTGTTGTCGATGAGCAGCATAGATTTGGCGTTGAACAGCGAGATGCACTAAAGAGTAAAGCGGTAAATCCTCCCCATCTCTTAGTTATGACGGCAACTCCAATTCCACGAACTGTGGCAATGACCGTTTTTGGTGATTTAGATATCTCAACTCTGCGCGAACTTCCGTTAGGTCGCCAGCCAATCACTACCCATCTTGTTCCAACTTTAGAGAAGCCAACATTTTTAGATCGCACTTGGGAGCGAATCAGAGAAGAGGTCGCGCAAGGACATCAGGCTTATATCGTTGCGCCGCGAATTTCTGAAGGAACATCAGAAGATGCCGATCTTGATTTCTTATACGGGGAGAGTTCGCCCGATATTGCCTCAGTTGAAGAGTTAGGGCCGAAATTACAATCTGGCCCTTTAAAAGGGTTACGCATTGCACCGCTTCACGGAAGACAAAGTAGCGAAGTAAAGAGCGCCACAATGCAGGCTTTTGCCGCTGGCGAAATTGATGTCTTGATCTCAACGACCGTTATTGAAGTAGGCGTAGATGTACCAAATGCAACTGTGATGGTGATTATGGATGCTGATCGTTTTGGCGTATCGCAACTTCACCAGTTACGTGGCCGTGTAGGGCGAGGCACTTCGCCCGGACTCTGCCTTTTGGTTACTTCAGCGCCTGCTGAAAGTACGGCGCGCGAGCGGTTAGATGCGGTTAGTAAGACGCAAGATGGCTTTGAATTATCGCGCATTGATTTAGAACAACGTCGTGAAGGAGATGTTCTTGGTGCAAAGCAATCTGGTTCACGTTCGCACCTGCGTTTATTAAGAGTTTTACGCGATGAAGATTTAATCGACAGTGCGCGTCAGAGCGCATCTGAGCTTTTATCGCAAGACCCAGAGTTAAGTAGGTATCCTTTACTTAAGAACGAGTTAACGAAATTGCAGGCAGATGCTGCTGCAGAATTTATAGATAAAGGATAAGCAAATGCGCATAATCGCAGGAAGCGCTAAGGGAAGAAATATTTCCTCCGTTGCCTCTTCAACACGTCCTACATCTGATCGGGCGCGCGAGGCTTTATTTTCTACTTTAACTTCTGAATTCGGTGGCCTAGAAGATTTAAATGTCCTTGACCTATACGCCGGCACTGGCGCTATCGCACTGGAATCACTTTCAAGAGGCGCAGCGATTGTGCATGCAGTTGAGAAAGATGAGCAAGCGCAAAAGAGTATTGCAGCAAATTATGAGGCAGTGAAATCTGCCCAGTGCCCGGGCGTATTTCACTTATACGGGATGAGCGTGCATAGATTTTTACAAGATCGGCCAATTGCAAAGTATCACTTTGTCTATATCGACCCTCCATATGATGCAGAAGATCTCGATGTTATTGAGACGCTCATTCAGCTAAGTGAGGGGGGATTCCTAGATGCCCAAGCTCTGATTGCTATTGAGAGAAATTCACGAGTGAAGGAAATTTCTTGGCCGCATGGTTACGTTGCAGTCCGTGAAAAGAATTATGGGCAAGCGACCATTTTCTATGGGGTTCCAGCCGAAATTGAGCCTGAGAATGGATAAGGTTTCAAATCGTTGCTAGCGTTTGCCATATGAAGCGCGCCGTTTGCCCAGGATCATTTGATCCCATCACTTTTGGGCATATAGATATCATTGAGCGCGCCAGCGGCCAATTTGATGAAGTAATTGTGGCGGTACTGGCTAATCGGACCAAAGCATCGCTCTTCACGGTGGAAGAACGTATGGAAATGATTCGCCAAACTACCGC
>JBIJCP010000008.1:0-18508 GCA_044344635.1 Candidatus Planktophila sp.
ACAAGCAACATGCCAAGAGCTGCGATAACCGAAAGTGGTGCTAAGAACCAGAAGAGCGCAGCCTCAGGTCCTTGAATAGTTAACATCGCCTCCATTATTTCGTCTCCTGCGAAGGATGAGCCTCTTTAACATCACCGTTGTAGTAATTAGTATCGGTCATTCCTGGATACATTGGATGCGGTGGTGGAATCATTCCAGCACGCAACGGACCAAGTAGATCATCCTTTTCAAAGATCAACTTTCCGCGAGTTGAATCTGCAAGTTCGTACTCATTGGTCATCGTCAGAGCCCGAGTTGGACAAGCCTCACTGCAGAGTCCGCAGAAAACGCAGCGCAGGTAATTGATTTGATAACCCTTGCCGTAACGCTCACCCGGAGACATTTGATGATCCGGAGTGTTATCGGCGCCTTCAACATAAATTGCATCGGCAGGACATGCCCACGCGCATAATTCACACCCAATACATTTTTCGAGCCCATCTGGGTGGCGATTTAATTGATGGCGCCCGTGGAAACGTTCAGCGGTCTGCTCTTTTACTTCGGGATACTGAACGGTGTTCGGCTTTTTAAACATTGCGCTAAATGTGACCCAGAAGCCCTGTAATTGTGCCCAGAAACTCTTAGCTCCTGGCTGGTCTACCTTCTCGTATGCAATTGCCGTGATATCTACATCATTAGATTCATGCGGTTGCAGTGAATTTGATTCGTTCTGTTCAGCCACGATCGCCTCCTTGGTTAGAAACGTTGATGGTTGTAATTTCAGATGGAAGCGAAGGAACAGCGAAGTCAGGTGCTGCCGCCTCTGGGTGTTCGATGGAATTGCGCTTCTTCTTGGAGTTCTCAAATGCGGTAGATACTCCGAGAACTAGAAGAACAACAACTCCAGCAAATCCGAATGTGACCACTCGTGATTGGCTAGATGTGGAAATCAAGCGCAATGTGGCGACAACCAAGATCCAAATTAGTGAGACAGGAATCAAGACTTTCCAACCAAATTGCATGAACTGGTCGTAACGAAGGCGCGGTAGCGTGCCTCGTAACCAGACAAATATAAAGAAGAAGAAGAGAACTTTAATAAAGAACCAGAAGAGCGTGAACCAACCACCGAGCCATTGTTCGGTAAAGCCGAGTCCTGGTAAGGCGTGGTATCCGCCAAGGAATAGCGTTGTGGCTAGTGCAGAAACTGCGAGGATATTTATATATTCAGCTAGGAAAAATAGCGCGAATTTCAGCGATGAGTACTCGGTATGGAAACCACCGACCAGCTCGCCTTCTGCTTCAGCTAAATCAAATGGTGCGCGGTTTGTCTCACCAACCATTGAAATTGCGTAGATAACAAATGATGGGAAGAGAACCAGCCCGTACCACCAAGTTTCTTGCTGTGCTTGCACGATACTTGAGGTCGACATTGATCCCGCATAGATAAAGACTGAAACTAAAGAAAGTCCCATTGCAATTTCATAAGAAATAACTTGCGCGCTCGAACGCAATCCGCCAAGCAGTGGGTATGTGGATCCGGATGACCAACCCGCCAGAACGATTCCATAAACTCCGAAGGAAGCGGTGGCTAATACATATAAAACTCCAACTGGAATATCAGTTAACTGCATTACCGTCTCTTCACCAAAGAAGTTGACTGGGCCAGTTAGCGGCATTACAGCAAAGGCCATAAATGCAGCGGTAACGCTGATAATCGGTGCGATAACGAAGACAATTTTATCTGCCGCCGCCGGAATCAAATCTTCTTTCAGGGCCAGCTTTACGCCATCAGCGAGAGCTTGGATAAGTCCAAATTTTCCAACACGGTTTGGGCCAACGCGCATCTGCATGCGAGCCACAATTCGACGCTCGCCCCAAACGGACATAATGGTTAAGACAACGCAAACTGCGAAGACAATTACCGCTTTGAGGGTAATGATCCAACCTGGATCATCTAGTAATAGATCTGCATTATTCATGCCTTCACCACCGTTACTACATCGCCGTGAACTGCATTTAATGAGATCAAGGTTTGTGTGCCGAATGAATTGCGCGGCACCCATACAGCGCCATCGTGAATATCTTCAACAAGGGCAGGCAATGAAATCGCACCATAGTTATTTGAAACGCGAAGTATGTCCCCATCCTTAACGCCCAAAGTTTCCGCACGCTTTGGAGATATAACTGCAACTGATTTACGCGCGGTGCCGGCTAAGTTCGCTTCACCCTTTTGCATTGTGCCGAGATCTAGCAAACGGCGCCAAGAAGTAAGTAGCGCTTCATTTCCAGAAATCTTCTTCGCTCCACTCGATTTAACTGGAGCTAACTTTGAACTTGCACCATCCCACTTTCCAAGTGATGCAATTTCTCTCGCTGCTTGCGTAACAGTACCGAGCATTATCGATTCGCCCATTTGATCTGCCAGCGCAGAGAGAATTCGCAGATCTGAACGATTTAGTGAATCAGAGACCGCTGTATCAAAGGCGCGTGGGCGACCTTCCCAGTTAAGGAATGATCCTGACTTTTCAGTTATCGCTGCAACTGGGAGAACAACATCTGCTAAATCTGTAACCGCAGATGGCGCAATTTCCAATGAAACAACGAAAGATTTCTTAAGTGCCGCAAGAGCTTCAGCGCTATCTGCCATGTCAAGTGGATCAACACCACCAACAACAACGGCATCAAGTTCAGCGCGGTTTAACGCGGTAACAATCTCTGAAACAGTGCGACCTGTCGTTGCAGGAAGTGATGGAACTCCCCAGAGAGTTGCAATATCTACACGTGCGGCAGCATCGCTGACCGGACGACCGCCAGGAAGAAGTGCACCTAGCGCTCCAGCTTCGAGAGCGCCGCGTTCTCCTGCACGACGAGGAATCCAAGCGATCTTTGCTGATGACTTTTCGCTTAGTTGTGCAATGGTTGTCAATAAACCAGCTGATTCAGAAGCGCGCTCACCAACGAGAATTATTGATTTAGCGGTTAGCGAAAGGCTTTCCACAGCTGCTGCTTCTGCACCTGGTGCGACTTTAATAAAATCAGCCTTTAACTTATCTACACCAATGGAAAGTTTGGTTGCTACAGCGCTTACCTTCAGCGCGCGCTTACGAACCTGCTTATTGATACGTAAGAAAACAATTGGTGACTCTTCTTCTGGCTCGAAACCAACAAGAACAACATGATCTGCCACATCTATATCGCGATAAGTAGTTTTTGACCCAACAACTTTTGCGGCAAGGAAGTCACGCTCTTCATCTGAAGTCACGCGTGATCGAAAATCAATATCATTTGTGCCAAGTGCGATGCGCGCAAACTTGCTGTAACCGTAAGCATCTTCTGTTGTCGCACGGCCTCCGACAAGAACCGCGGCGCGCTTATCCTTTAGCCCAGCAGCTGCTGCAGCTAGCGCTTCAGGCCAAGATGCAGGAGCAAGCACTCCATCAACGCCACGGACCAGTGGAGTCGTTAATCGATCAATCGCTGTTACATATTTAAATGCCCATCGGCCCTTATCACAGTTCCATTCTTCATTTACTGATGCATCATCTCCCGCAAGGCGTCGCAGGGTCTTGCCACGGCGAACATCGGTGCGCATATCGCAGCCTGATGCGCAGTGCTCGCAAGCAGATGGGGTTGAAACTAAATCAAATGGACGGGCGCGGAAACGGTAAGTGGCTCCAGTTAAAGCACCGACTGGACAGATCTGCACAGTGTTTCCTGAGAAATAAGATTCGAATGGTTGGTTCTCGTAAATACCAACTTGTTGCAGTGCGCCGCGTTCATTAAGCGTGATAAATGGATCGCCCGCGATTTGATCAGAGAAGCGGGTACAACGTGCGCAAAGTACGCAACGCTCACGATCTAGAAGCACTTGTGAAGAGATAGCAACCGGCTTCTCAAAGGTGCGCTTTACGCCTTCAAAACGAGTTTCTCCATTGCCTGTGCTCATCGCTTGGTTCTGCAACGGACACTCGCCGCCCTTGTCGCAGACCGGGCAATCAAGTGGGTGGTTTACAAGTAGAAGTTCCATCACGCCACGTTGTGCTTTTTCAGCAACCGCAGATGTCAATTGTGTCTTAACAATCATGTTTGGTTCTACTGGAATCGTGCATGAAGCTTGTGGCTTAGGAAAGGCGCGGCCATTGATTTCAATATCAACTAAACATTGACGACAAGCACCGACTGGATCTAAAAGTGGGTGATCGCAGAAGCGCGGAATTTGAATTCCCAGTTTCTCTGCGGCGCGAATTACTAAAGTTCCTTTAGGGACGCTGACTTCAAAACCGTCGATTACAACGGTAATGAGTTCTACCGCCTGTGTTGTTGGATTCTCTTGAGTCGTTGTCATTATGCGTTCGCTCCAGAAAACAGTGTGGATTTAACTGGATCAAATGGACAGCCACCATTTGTTAAGTGAGCGATGTATTCGTCACGGAAATATTTGATCGATGATGTGATTGGGCTGGTAGCGCCATCACCAAGTGCGCAGAAGGAGCGGCCCATAATGTTGTCGCAGAGATCTAGCAACTTCGCTAGATCATCTTCGGTGCCGACGCCGTTTTCAAGATCGCGCAGGATTTGTAC
Organism: Candidatus Planktophila sp.; assembly: GCA_044344635.1. GTDB lineage: Bacteria > Actinomycetota > Actinomycetes > Nanopelagicales > Nanopelagicaceae > Planktophila. Next base: position 4,561 of record JBIJCP010000008.1, read on the forward strand.
CAGCCACCAAGTGCCTTCGCGACAAGGAGTGCACTTACCGCAGGATTCGTGCTTATAAAATTCGGTCCAACGCAATACTGCGCGAACAACGCAAGTTGTTTCATCGAAAATCTGGAGCGCCTTTGTGCCTAACATAGAACCGGCAGCGGCAACGCCTTCGTAATCCAGTGGTGTATCTAAATGTGCATCTGTAAATAGCGGTGTTGAAGATCCGCCTGGAGTCCAAAACTTCAATTTGTGGCCAGCGCGGATTCCGCCAGATAGTTCCAGAATTTCTCGCAAGGTAATTCCGAGAGGAGCTTCAAATTGGCCAGGATTTTTTACATGGCCAGAGAGTGAGTAAAGGGTTGTTCCCTTTGATTTTTCAGTACCCATTGCTTGATACCACTCAGCGCCATTTGCAATGATCGCAGGAACAGATGAAATTGATTCGACGTTATTTACAACTGTTGGACGTGCATATAAACCTGCGATCGCAGGAAATGGTGGGCGCAAACGTGGTTGTCCGCGGAATCCTTCAAGTGAATCCAATAGCGCAGTCTCTTCACCACAGATATAAGCGCCTGCTCCAACGTGCAGAACGACATCAATACCTTTACCAAGATGGCCGGCTTTGTAAGCATCTTCAATCGCTTGATTTAAACGGCGCACCACGTGGGTTACTTCACCGCGGATATAAATAAAGGCATGCTTTGCACGAATTGCGTGACAAGCGATGATGCAACCTTCGATCAATACATGCGGGTTCGCCATCAAGAGCGGCGTATCTTTGCAAGTACCTGGCTCTGATTCATCGGCATTAACAACTAGGTAATGATCCTTTTCATCGCCTTGTGGAATAAATCCCCACTTCATTCCAGTTGGGAATCCGGCGCCACCGCGACCGCGCAGACCTGAATCCTTTACCAGTTGAATAACCGCATCTGGATCCATCGCAAGTGCTTTAGCAGATGCTTTATATCCACCGTGACGGGTGTATGCCGCAATTGTGAATGAATCTTTCTCATCCCAATGTGCTGAAAGTACTGGAGCTAGTTTTGTCATTACTTGCCCTCTTTCGAAAGTTTTAGGCCAAGAAGTGTTGGTGCTCCGGCTTGCAATCCTTCATTAGCTTTTCCATCATTAATTCCGGCGAGTACCGCAGATGCTTCTTTCCAAGTAACAAGTGAATTAGGTCCACGAGTTGGTGGCTTCGGTGTTCCCTTGCGCATTGAATCGACTAACTCTTTTGCAGATGAGACATCTTGGTTATCGTAAAATTCCCAGTTGGCCATTACGACTGGTGCGTAATCACAAGCAGCGTTGCATTCAATATGTTCGAGTGAAACTTTGCCATCAGCGGTTACGCCATCATTTTCAACGCCGAGGTGGTCTTTAAGCGCTGCAAATATCGCATCTCCGCCCATTACTGCGCACAAGGTATTTGTGCAGACGCCAACGTGATATTCGCCGACTGGCTTGCGCTTGTACTGGGTGTAGAAAGTTGCGACAGCAGAAACTTCGGCAGTTTCTAACGTTAGTAATTTAGCTATCAATTCAATGCCTTCATTTGTCACATACCCAGCAAGTGATTGCACGTAGTGAAGTAAGGGCATGATTGCAGAACGACTGCGTGGATAGCGCTTGATGATCGCATCCATAACCTGTAATTGATCTGGTGTGTACGCCATTAGCGGTCAACGCCTCCCATCACAGGATCGATTGAAGCTACAGCGCCGATAATGTCCGCGACCATTGAGCCTTCGCACATTGCAGAAGTCGATTGCAAATTATTGAAAGATGGTTCGCGGAAGTGAACGCGATATGGACGCGTGCCGCCATCAGAGACGCAATGTGCACCTAGTTCACCACGTGGTGATTCAACCGCTGCATAAACTTGTCCGGCAGGAACGCGGAAACCTTCGGTAACTAACTTGAAGTGGTGGATCAAAGACTCCATTGAAGTGCCCATAATTTCGCGGATATGGTTTAGTGAATTACCCATTCCGTCAGCGCCGATAGCTAGTTGTGCCGGCCATGCGATCTTTTTATCGGCAACCATCACTGGCGCACCTTCAAGTGATTTCAGTTTCTCCGCACATTGTTCAATGATTCGTAGTGATTGTTCTAGTTCATTAATACGAATTAAGAAACGACCATAAACATCGCAGGTATCGGCTGTGACAACATCAAATTTATAATTTTCATATCCTGAGTAAGGCTGAATCTTGCGTAGATCAAGTGGCAGGCCAGTTGCGCGGATTACCGGACCTGTAACTCCAAGAGTTGTTGCACCAGCAAGATCTAAGTAACCAATTCCTTGGGTGCGCTTCATCCAGATGCTGTTGCCAACGAGCAACTTTTCATTATCTTTAAAGCTGTGGCGAAGGTCTTTAACTGTTGCCAAGATCTTGTCGACTGCGCCAGCAGGAAGATCCTGGGCTACTCCACCTGGGCGGATATAGGCCATATTCATGCGTAGACCAGAGATAAATTCAAAGATATCTAAGACTTTTTCACGTTCGCGGAAGCAGAAGATCATTGGTGAGAGCGCACCGAGTTCTAACGCACCAGTGCCCAGAGCAACCATATGTGAAGAAATTCGGTTGAACTCCATCATCATTACGCGAATTACGTTTGCTTTTTCAGGAACATCATTTGTGATGCCAAGGAGTTTTTCAACGCCTAAACAGTAAGCCGCTTCATTAAAGAGTGGAGCTAAGTAATCCATACGAGTTACAAATGTTGTTCCCTGTGTCCAGTTACGGAATTCAATGTTCTTTTCGATTCCGGTGTGCAAGTAACCAATTCCGCAGCGGACCTCAGTAACAGTTTCACCTTCGAGTTCCAGAACCAAGCGAAGCACACCGTGAGTTGATGGATGCTGTGGACCCATATTTACAACAACGCGTTCTTCTTTAGCCTGTCCGATTTCCGTGACAAGTGAATCCCAATCGCCTCCGGTTACTGAAAAGACTGTACCTTCGGTGGTCTCACGTGATGATGCATATGGATCTGCGTATGTACTCACTTGTATGACCTCCGATCTGATGGAGGTGGTATAACAGCGCCTTTATATTCCACACCGATTCCACCAAGTGCGTAATCCTTGCGTTGTGGATGTCCTTGCCAGTCATCTGGCATCAAGATTCTTGTTAAACCAGGATGTCCGTCAAAGATGATTCCGAACATGTCATAAGTTTCGCGTTCATTCCAGTTTGATCCGCCCCACACTTCTACAAGAGATGGAATATGTGGATCGGTATCTGGCACTGAAACTTCGAGGCGGATACGTTGATTATTTGTTACCGATAGCAAGTGATAAACAGCGTGCAGTTCACGATTCTTATCTTCTGGATAGTGCACACCAGATACGCCCATCGACATTTCAAATTTCAATTTATCGCGCAGAATTAGCGCAACTTCAACTAAACGTTTGCGCTTAATGTGAAGAGTTAATTCACCGCGATCAACGACAACTCTTTCAATAGCATCAGCAAAATCAGGATATGCACGCTCTAAATCATCGGCTACCTGGTCAAAATAACCACCAAATGGGCGCTGTGCTGAGCCTGCGCTAACTTCGCTGCGAACCAATCCGCCGTAACCTGAGGTATCCCCGGTTCCGTGCGCGCCAAACATTCCCTGTTTATCTTCAGGTTGATCTTGGGACATTTAAGCCAACAACCCCTTCAACTGGTGGGTTGGAAGAGCGGCCATAGCTGCAGCTTCAACTTCTTTAATAACTTTTTCGCGGTTAGGTCCGAGTTTTTCATCGTAAATCTGATCATGCAATTTAAGAATTGCATCCATCAACATCTCTGGACGTGGTGGACAACCTGGTAGGTAAATATCAACTGGTACAACGTGATCAACGCCTTGCACAATCGCATAATTATTAAACATTCCGCCTGATGAAGCACAGGCACCCATTGCAATAACCCACTTTGGCGCTGCCATTTGATCATAAATCTGGCGAAGAACTGGGGCCATCTTGTTTGAAACGCGACCGGCAACGATCATTAAATCTGCTTGACGTGGAGATGCCCGGAAAACTTCCATTCCAAAACGAGCGAGATCGTAACGACCCGCACCCGCTGCCATCATTTCGATCGCACAACATGCCAAGCCAAAAGTCGCTGGCCAAAGTGAGTTCTTACGCATATAACCAGCGAGTTTTTCAACTGATGTTAAAACAATTCCGCTAGGTAACTTCTCTTCTAATCCCATTCGAGGCCTCCGCGACGCCATACATAAGCAAATGCAATACCGATAGTTGCGATGAAGATCGCCATTTCAACCAAACCAAATAGTCCGAGTTGATCGAAGGAGACAGCCCACGGATAAAGGAAGACAATTTCAATATCGAAGATAATAAATAACATTGCAGTTAAAAAGTATTTAACTGGGAAGCGACCACCTTGCACTGCTTGCGGTGAAGGCTCAATTCCGCACTCGTAAGCTTCCGACTTGGCGCGGTTGTAACGCGCTGGGCCGGTAACTGCCGCTGCCACGAGAGAGAAAACGGCGAACCCAAAGCCAACTGCGGCAATAGCCAGAATCGGAATGTATGGATTTGAACTCACAGGCGAAATCCTAAGGCGGGCATGGGGGTGGTGGTGACCGTTACGCCTTGATGGCCATGTGAACTGCAACAACCCCAAAGGTTAAATTGGTCCAGCCGACTTGGGTCCAGCCGGCGGCGGTGATCTTGGCGGCGAGCGCGCTCTGATTTGGCCAGGCGCGAATCGATTCGGCCAAATAGATATAGGCATCCGGGTTTGACGAGCTCTTCTTGGCAATCACCGGCAGGGCGCGCATCAGGTAATTGGTGTAAATCTTGCGGAAAGGGGCCCAGGTTGGGCTGGAGAACTCGGCGATAACGATCCGGCCGCCCTTTCTCGTTACTCGCAGCGCCTCACGGAGGGCTTTATCGGTATCTGAGGTATTGCGTAGACCAAAAGAGATGGTCACAACGTCAAATTCCCCATCTGCAAAAGGAAGATTTAAGGCATCGGCGAAGGTAAAGGGCAGGTGCGGGCGGGCTTTGCGGCCGGCAGCGAGCATTCCTTGTGAAAAATCGGCTGGAATCACATCAGCGCCTGCCGCAGCCAGCGGTTCTGAGCTAGATCCGGTGCCAGCGGCGAGATCGAGGATCTTCATGCCAGGCTTTGGCGCAATGATCGCGGTCGTTGCCCGGCGCCATCTCTTGGTCTGGCCCAGACTCAATAAATCGTTGACCAGGTCGTACCGCTTGGCGACGCCATCGAACATTGCCGCGACTTCATCGGGGTTCTTATCCATATTTGCGCGCGACATGAGGTCAGTCTCTCGCAAGAGTAGGCTCATCCACAACTTAAAGGCGATTTAGGGAGAATTCAATGTCGATCTCAACTGGCTCACTTCGCGCAACGGTATTTCCACACAGTACTGCGCTGACCCACGCCAGCTTTATCGTAGGCGGAACCTTATTTATTACCGCGCTCGCTCAAATCGCAATCCCAGTTCCGGGATCTCCAGTACCGGTCACGGGACAAACGCTGGCTGTTTATTTGATCGGTACCACTTTCGGTGCGCGACTTGGTTTTGCAACATTTGCTACATATCTATTAGCCGGAATCGCAGGCGCACCAGTCTTTGCACCTGCCGCAACTCAAGGTTTATCTCGTCTAACTGGTGCAACCGGGGGATATTTAATCGGAATGTTGGTTGCCGTTTTGGTTCTTGGTGCGCTCGCAGATCGTAAAGCAGATCAAAAGTTTAAAACATCTTTTCCTGCGCTAATTTTAGGTAGCGTAATTGTCTTCGCCTTTGGCTTGATCTGGCTAAACGTTTCACTCAATCTAACCTGGGCGCAGACAATCAGCGCAGGTTTAGCTCCATTTATCTTTGGTGAAGTTATCAAGATTGCAATCACTGCCACCTCTCTTCCACTTATCTGGCGAAAAATTTCAAAGAAGTTATCGCGCTAAAGTAAATTCTTATGCCTTCCCTTATTCCAGTAACTTCTGCGCGCCTTGGCGATCACTTACCTTTGTTGGAGCTGCTGCCAGATAGCGCGCCCTTAACTTGGGTCCGTGGTGGTGATGGTTTAGTTGGTTGGGGTGTTTATGCATCAACTGTTGTAAAAGGTGCAAATCGTTTTGCAGATGCGCGCACTTGGTGGCACCAACAGCTAGAAAAATTTGCGGTAGCTGATTCAGTTCATGCCAGCGGAACCGGACCGATTCTCTTCACCTCTTTCTCCTTCGATCAAGATGAAGATTCGGTACTAGTAATCCCCCAGATTGTCGTTGGAATGCGCAATGGCAGCTCATGGATCACCTGGATTGGCGATCAACCACAGCCATCTCTTTTAGAAGAAGTTCCACTGCTTCAAGATGCAGAATTTAACTGGGGCGATGGATCTTTATCGCCGGCAGAATGGCAAGTGCGAGTCGCTCAAGCGATTAAAGAGATTGAGATTTCGAGCCTTGAGAAAGTAGTACTGGCGCGCGATTTAAAGATAAATTCTCATCGCCCAATCGATGCGCGAAAAATCCTGCGCAATTTAAGCGCTGAATACCCTTCCACTTGGATCTTCTCAGTCGATGGCCTAGTCGGAGCAACCCCAGAACTTTTGCTGCGGCTATCGCGCGGCATGGTTACATCACGCGTTCTTGCCGGCACCATTAGCAAAACAGGTGATGATGAGAAAGATTTAGCGTTAGCCGCATCCCTTGCAAGATCATCTAAAGATCTGGAAGAGCACGAATATGCGGTTCGTTCCGTTGCCGATGCACTCGATTCTTTCTGCACATCCACTAACGTTCCCGAATCTCCCTTTGTATTGCACTTAGCAAATGTTATGCATCTGGCAACCGATGTAACAGGTGCGCTAATTGAAAGCAAGAAAAGTGTTGATGCGTTTACTATTTTAGAGAAGTTGCACCCATCGGCCGCTGTCTGCGGCACGCCAACTGAAATCGCTGCCGATTTAATCAAGCGAATAGAAGGTATGTCGCGCGGACGTTATGCCGGCCCCGTCGGATGGCTAGATGCCCGCGGTGATGGAGAGTTGGGTATCGCTCTGCGATGTGGCCAGATCACAGATAATGAAATTCAAATTTTTGCTGGTTGTGGGATTGTTGCCGGATCTAACCCAGAGAAAGAGCTAAGTGAAAGTAGCGCAAAATTTGCACCTATGCGCAGCGCATTGAGTTAAATTGAATCCATTTTGGCGTAAAGGTTTTTAATTAAATCAGCATTTGCTTCTCTATTTGGAACATCACAGACGACCACGCTTAATCCAGTCACGGGCTTTTTAATCTCATCGCGGAGCTGGTCAACTGTTGAAATTCGCTTTGCACCCACACCCATAGCTTGCGCTATTGCTGCAGGATCTAAGCCGTGTGGAGTTCCAAATACCTGCTCAAAACCATTGGTTCCACGCTGGGGCAAGGTAGAGAAAATTCCCCCACCATCATTATTGATCACAAAGATCCGCAGATTTATATCTTCGCGGTAAATCAAGCCGGTTATGTCGTGTAAAAATGCCAGATCTCCAAGAACGGCAAATGTTCTCGTGTGAGCAGTTGCTATTCCGAGGGCGGTAGATATATTTCCATCTATTCCTGCCAAGCCGCGATTAGCGAAGATTTTCACGCCGCTTCGGGCCGCACCAAAAGCTTCAATATCGCGAATCGGACGTGATGATGAAATAAATAACGCCGCACCATCTGGCAAGTTTTCTGAAATTTCACGGGCAATCAGCGGTTCAGACCAAGTTGATATCTCATTAACAACTTTTGCAGTTCTCTCTGAATACTTAGCCCACTTAGCCAACCATTCCGGGTCTGCAGTGGCGGTATAGATCTCTGGAATTTCAGTGAATTTCTTCTCCGCCATCCGATCGGAATCAACGGTTGCAATTCGCGGATCAATCACAAAAGTGGCACGCGCTAACTTAATCAGCGCATTTATTGAACGAGATAAAGTAGTGCGCCCAATGACAATTACCGTATCTGGTGCGAGATCTTTTGCGATTGTAGTTGAGGTTAAAAAGAGACTTGCGTGCGCATTAGCGCCAGGAAAAGTTAGCGGGTCCTCACTTATAATTGGCCAACCTAGTTGGTCGGCAAATTTTGCAACATCAGATTCGCTCAATCCACCGCGATCGTGGCCAATAACTAAAAGACCACGCGTAGATTTACTGGCTAAAGTTCCAGCTTTCTTTCGGTCAAACTTACGTGGTGGGTTAACTTTTATTTCATTTAACCAAGTCGTATCCGCATCACCTACTAATGGTTCTTCAAATTGCACATTTAAATGTACTGGGCCGGTATTCAGAGCGTTAAGCGGTAGTTCTAGCGGATATACCGCTCCAGAAATATCTGAGAAATACCGAACTGCTTTACCAAAAATTCGAGCTTGTTCCGTAGTTTGATTTGCTCCGGTGCGACGCAACTCCGCTGGGCGATCTGCAGTGATTACAAATAGCGGAATATTTGAGTGTGATGCTTCAAGCACCGCTGGGTGGTAGTTAGCTACGGCGGTTCCACTTGTACAAATCACAGGCACGGGACGGTTCGTTGCTTTAGCTAGACCCAGCGCGTAGAAAGCTGCGGTGCGCTCATCAATACGGATATGTAATTTAATCAAACCTAAATCTTGGGCGGTTACTAGGGCTAGCGAAAGTGGAGCGTTCCGTGATCCCGGTGAGATCACTGCATCGGTAATTCCCGCTTCGATGATCTGGCGCACAATTACTCGGGCTAAACGAGTTGCTTGGTTCATACGATCTCTGCCCAAGTCTTCATGAGGTGATCTTGCCACCATTTATATCTTTCTGGCGAAACTTCTAACCCATCAAAGTTTGGATCGATCCGCCTTACTTCAATTTCTCCATCAACAATCGACAAAGTTCCAACATTTGCTGAAAGTAGCGAGCCTGTGGCAAGCCCACAATCAAAGTTGATTTCTGCAAAAGATGCTGCGAGTGCCAGGCCGTGGGAAATTCCCACAGCGCTCTCTAAAGCACTGGAAACAACGATCGGCAAATTGTGGTACTGCGCCAATTTATGCGCACGTGCGATTCCACCAAGAGGTTGGACTTTTAGCGCCAAGATATCGACAGCGCCACTTAAATCGACTTTAAATGGATCGGCAGATTTTCTAAGGACTTCATCGCCGGCGATCGGAATATCTACCGCTAATTTTGCTTTTAACTCGCGCAACTCTTCAACGCTCTGGCAGGGCTGCTCAACATATTCAATCGCGCCAATATTTTCGTAGATAGATCTTAAATTGGTTACAGCAGTGGCAACGCTCCAACTTCCATTTACATCAATACGCAATTTGGCTTTGGGGCGCAGTGATTTCACTTTGGCCAGACGGGCAATATCTTCACTTAAGTTATCGCCCACCTTTACTTTAAAGGTATTTACACCTGGAAAAGATTCAACGATTTGCTCGATATCACTCGGCGCATTTAAAGCAGGGATAGTTCCATTTACCTTTACTTTGCTGCGATGAAGTTGGGGCCACGGCTTAGTCGCCGTTTCGATTGCAGATAAAAGCCACGGCACGCATTCACTTGGTTGGTATTCAAGGAATGGTGAAAATTCTCCCCAGCCCGCTTCGCCCTGAAAGAGCGCAACTTCGCGGGTATTTATGCCGCGGAAATTGGTCTTGGTGGGTAGCGCAACCACGCGCATTGTGGAGAAGAGTTCTAAAGACATATTTAAGAGACCAAAGTTAAGGACGCTTTGGAAACTTTCCGAAATCTGGCGCGCGCTTTTCTTTGTAAGCATCGCGACCTTCTTGGCCTTCTTCGCTCAAATAAAATAGCAGAGTTGCATCGCCGGCAAGTTGTTGGATTCCGGCTAGGCCATCATCGGCGGCGTTCATTGCAGATTTTAGTAATCGAAGTGCGAGCGGAGAATTGCGCAGCATTTCGCGGCACCAAGAAACAGTTTCGGCTTCAAGTTCTTTGAGTGGAACAACGGTGTTCACTAGCCCCATAGCGAGCGCTTCTTGTGCATCGTATTGACGAGTCATAAACCAGATCTCGCGTGCCTTCTTCTGACCAACGCTTGCCGCAAGTAAACCTGAACCGTATCCACCATCGAATGAGCCAACCATTGGGCCGGTCTGACCAAACTTTGCGTTATCTGCTGCAATTGTTAAATCACAGACAACATGCAGAACATGTCCGCCGCCGATTGCCCATCCTGCAACCATGGCAACAACTGGCTTAGGTGTGCGACGAATTTGGATTTGTAGATCTAAAACATTTAAGCGGCCAATGCCTTTTTTCGCCAATGGATCTTCGCCGAGGTATCCATCATCTCCGCGAACGCTGATGTCTCCACCAGAACAGAAGGCTTCATCGCCGGTTCCGGTAAAGATGATTACGCCAACATCAGAATTATCGCGAGCTAATGAAAACGCTTCCTGCAATTCAATAATTGTTTGTGGTCGGAATGCATTGCGAACATCTGGTCGATTGATTGCAATCTTGGCGATTCCTTCGCCAACTTGATAGGTAATATCTGTAAATTTTTCTCCACCCGCGCCCGTTGCCCAGGCAGGGATGCTGCGGTTACCAAATTCACGCTTGATCGGCTTGCTCACGATTCCTCCATCTACGACTACGAGCGATAGCCTACGCGTGCAATGGAGCAGACGTCACAACGAGAGATTCGTGCGATAGATCCCACGTGGACCATCGCCGATATAACTGCGCGCCTAGCCAAAACCTTGGCCGGCGCTGGCCCAGCGTTGACCCTGACTCCAATCACATCTCAGACCGTCCCATCCGAAATTGCATTGGTGGTTTCCACTAGCGGATCTACTGGCGTTGCAAAAGAGGTTGGCCTTTCCGCTAGCGCTCTGGTTGCTAGCGCAAAAGCTACAAATAAATTTCTCGGAGCAAACGGTGGGCAAAGTTGGTCGCTCTTATTACCTTTGACACATATCGCAGGAATCAATGTTCTCGCGCGCAGTCTCGAACTCGGAACAACTCCAGTAGATGCGCGCGATATATCTGGAAGTTATCCAAAGGCAGATTTCACAGCAATTGTCCCGACTCAACTCTTTCGCGCCTTAAATGGCGAAACTGAATTACTTGAGCATTTGCAATCTGCAAAGTCGGTTTTAGTTGGGGGCGCAGCTTTAGATATTACCCTCAGAGATCAAGCAAGTGCCGCTGGGATAAAAATTGTTGAAAGTTATGGAATGACTGAAACGTGCGGTGGTTGTATTTATGACGGCCAGCCAATTGGTGATACCTCGGTTGAGATTGATGAAAATGGGCTAATCAAAATAGCCACGTCTTCTCTTGCCACAACTTACTTAAATGATGAAGCTGGTTGGAGTTCGAAGATGGCTGGTAAGTTTTTTACAACATCTGACCTCGGGGAAATCGTAAATGGAAAATTGAAAGTTATGGGACGCGCCGATGACATCATTATCTCTGGTGGAGAAAACGTCTCACTTAAGCAAGTAGAAGATTTGCTAAATAAAGAATTTACCGGAATTAACTGCGCAGCCTTTGCCATTAAAGATTCGCTATGGGGCCAAGCACTGCATCTGGCGATCGCAGGAAGCTTAAAGCCAGAACTAGCAAAGGTGAATGAGTATCTTGCTTCGCAAATTTCAGTCGCCGCAAAGGTGAAGGGGATTATCTACATTGATCACTTGCCACTTACCTCACTGGATAAGATTGATAGACAGCAATTGATAGCAATCGCTGAGCGGGAAGGAGGCAAAAGCCTATGAATAAATGGATCATTGGCGCTCGTCTTCGTACATTGCCAGCTGCAATTGCACCGGTTTTAGTTGCCACTGCATATGCAGGTAGTGACTGGGAGCCAATCCGTGCCTTCTCTGCGCTACTAGTAAGCCTCGCGCTGCAAATCGGCGTTAACTATGCCAACGATTATTCAGATGGAATACGCGGCACCGATGATTCGCGTATTGGTCCAGTGCGACTTACTGCATCTGGCTTAGCCTCTCCCAAAGCGGTTCGTACCGCCGCACAGATTTCATTTCTAATTGCAGCAGTTATTGGATTAACTCTAGCGATCGCCACATCTTGGTGGATTATTTTGGTTGGCGCGCTAGCCATCAATGCTGCTTGGGGTTACACAGGTGGTGCAAATCCATATGGTTACAAGGGGCTTGGAGAAATCTCAGTCTTTCTCTTCTTTGGAATTGTCGCCACAACTGGAAGTTATTTCGTTCAAACCGAAGAGTTAAATCTAGAGATCTTTATTATCGCTATTCCAATGGGATCTCTTGCCTGCGCAATTCTGGCGATCAACAATTTGCGCGATCGGGCGCAAGACCAGATCGTCGGCAAGAGAACTCTGGCAGTTCGCCTAGGAGATCGCGGTGCTCGCAGGCTCTATATCGCCCTCTTAATTTCTGCCCATATTTTTGCGCTGCTTACCTTTAAGCAAGCCGCTCTATTAACGCTATTGGCTACTCCCTTAACTTGGAGCCTGGCCCGCGGGGTCTCCCGTGGGGTAAACGGTGGAGATTTAATCCCTTATTTGGCTAAAACTGGGAAGTTGCAACTGGTCTTTGCAATTCTCTTTGCACTCGGCCTAGCCATCTAACTTTCGCTAGAATAGGAGCATGATCAAGTTGCAAGCCTTCATCTTTATCGCCTCCCTGGTTTTAACTTTGTATACTTTTATTGATTGCGCACGTCGCGATGATTCTCAAATAAAGAAAATCCCTAAGTGGGGATGGCTGCTGGCAATAGTTTTACTGCAACCATTTGGTGGCATCGCTTATCTAGTTATTGGGCGCGAGCGCGGAGAACGTGGTCCGCGTACTCCCAAACGCCGCATGTTGCCACCAGATGATGATCCAGATTTTCTACGTAGACTCTAATTAACTATCAAAGACCGCTGTAGGTGTGCTTTCCTGTGCCCCAAACATTTACATATACATAGTTAAATAAAAATGTAGATCCAGCAAATAAACATAGCCACGCTGCACGCTTTCCGCGCCAACCAATAGTTACGCGCGCATGCAAATATGCAGCGTAAGCAACCCAAGTAATAAATGCCCAAGTCTCTTTTGGATCCCAACCCCAGTATCTGCCCCATGCTGCCTCGGCCCAAATTGCCCCAGCAATGACCGAAAATGTCCAGAGTGGAAAGACGAAGGCGATCAGGCGATATGAGAGTTGATCTAAAGTCTCTAAATCTGGCAATCGCTTAGCCCAAGGCTTTCGTTCGCCACGTGATTCCATAGCTTCTAGATAGAGATATGAACCGGCGATGACATTTGCTAATAAGAAAACTCCGCCAGAGATGATTGCAGCTATCACGTGAATTACCAACCAAGTTGACTGCAGGGCAGGGACAAGCGGTCCGCTATCGCGATAGAGCAAGGTGATCGCAGTCCCGAGAGTGAGAAGAGCTGCGATCGAAACAAATAAACCGAGCCAGCGCAGATCGTGTTTACGAAGTGCAAATAAATATGCGCCGGTAAAAGCTAGCGCTCCGGAGATTGAAAACTCATACATATTGCCCCAAGGGACATGTTTTGCAGAAATTCCACGGGCGATTACGCCGCCGAGTAGAAGTAAAAATCCTAAGATCATCAGCGCTGTTGCGATACGCGCCGCACGCTCTGCACGTGTGTAATCCAAAGTCTTAGTTAACGTGCTGCCAGTATCTGCAGCACTTTGTTCAGGTGCGCGAACCGCCCACGCAGTTTCAAAAGCATGTGCCAAGAAAGATAGGGCGAAGACTCCCATTGCTGAATAAACAAGGTAGTTAGAGATATATGCCCACGTAACCAGCATCTACATCTCCTTCTTCAAGTGCGAAACAAAACGCTCTATTTCTATATCCAAGCCTGGTGCCCCATTCTTAGCCAGTCCAGCAACTTCTACAACTCCAGTTGATGTGATCCTTATCCAAATGCGGCGGCGTCTACCAAAGAGCGAGGCAAGCAATCCCAAAATCGC
>JBIJCP010000120.1:0-3616 GCA_044344635.1 Candidatus Planktophila sp.
TACTTAATCAAAGTATCGATCACTAGCTCTGCATCGTGACCGGCTGCGCGAGCATTCCAAAGTCCAAGATTTGTTAAGCGATAAGTGTGAATATGTTCGGGCGACCGTTCTAATTCGGCAAACGGTGCAATTGCGCGGCGACATTCAGTCGAAAGTGGATGGTCGATATCTAGCAGAAGCGTTTTATCGCTCTGAACAATTAGCGGTCCCTCGCTCATTTCAACAGTTCTTTGATAAATGCATGCAGTAAAGCGCTGCGTTCTTCAATAGATTTCAGGCTGAGCCATTCACTTGGTGCATGCGCGCCACCACCAACTGCGCCTAAACCATCCAGTACTTGTGCGCCAGCAGCGGCCGCGAAGTTACCATCACTCGCCCCTCCAACTTCAGCACAACCTAACGGAGCCATCCCTATAGATTTTGCAACGCCTTCAATCTTTTCATAAAGCGCTTTTGTTGATGAGGGCTGAAGCGGTGGTCGATTCAACCCACCCGAAATTTCAAGGCGCGCTCCAGCAACAGTTGCTTTAAATGATTTAATCGCGGTATCAACTCTTTCAATTTCAGATTGAGAAAATGATCGCGCATCAATCTCCAGCATCGCTAAATCCGGAACCGTGTTAGCACTATTTCCAGATTTCAAAAGAGTCGGAACAACTGTTGTGCCGTGCTCATTATTCTCCAGCGCTGCAAGTTGCATGATTACATGGGCAATTTCAACGGTGGCATTAATGCCCTTTTCAGGTTCTAAGCCAGCGTGAGCAGCTAAACCCTGCACAGTTATCTTGTACATCGCAGTGCCTTTGCGCCCCGTCTTAACTTTGCCATCAAGTGATGCTTCTAAGACTAGAACCGCCTTTGCTGCAGCCGATAACTCCATAATCAATTCTCGTGAAGCAAACGATCCGGTCTCTTCATCCGTTGTGGCAACGAGAGCAACCCGATCGCCAACCCCATCAATATCTTTCAAGGCATAAAGCGCTTGAACAAAACCTGCCTTCATATCAAAGACTCCAGGGCCGCGAATAACATCGCCTTTGACTTCCCAGAGAGGTTGATATGAACCGTGTGGCCAGACAGTATCTAGATGAGCAAGTAAAAGTATTTCTGGTTGGTTAGCGCCCCACCAAAATACGGGACGTCCCTTTATCTCTTTGATTTGTGCTGGTATTCCGAGAACTCGAGTAGCGATATCGCTGGCTAACCGAACTACGTTCTGGCAAGCGGCAATATCTTCGGTCGGCGATTCACATCGCACCAAAGCTTCAATCGCAGCCAACATAGGGTCAAGTCTGCCGTACTTAGCCTCATTCGTGCTCGTCATATCGCCGCCACCCCTGTTATGCGGGCAATTCTAAAGGTTTGTACCTCACCAGTGGCGTGATCACGTGCAATCAGCGAACCTGCAGACAGTTTTAAGGGATCAATAATGCGATGCGAAACCAAGCCATTGTTATCGGCATATCCAATTGATAGCGATGCGGCTGGTTGATTCTGCAGATAGTTAGACAAGATATCTAAAGTTTCATTGGCAGTTGTGCGAGGTAGCGAACCGAGTGCGTTTGCTGCGATATTTCGCAAAGTACTTTGGCGGTGGCTAGATTTTTCTCCAGTTCGAAGTGCGCGCAACGCTGCTTCCAATTGCAATTCATCAGGGCGATCGAATTCACCGATTATTCGCGGCGGACGCGCCTTTCCTTTTGCACGTTGAATCCGCGGACCGCTTAGCAACGCTCCCTGCGAATCTTCTCCTGCCGGTAAATAACCAAAGCTCCGCAATATAGACATCGCATCGGCAGCATCATGCTGGCAGATTAAAACTTCAGGAGATATTTGGCGCAGTGATAACATCTCTAAACGTTTATCACTAATAATCTGAGCGATAAGTGCTTGATCTTCACACCTAATAAATGCAGCGGTATTGCCAACTCGCAACTTCCCGTGCTTCTTTGCGACATCTGCAATCAAATACTCAAGCGGTTGTGGCATTGGAGTCTTTGAAGTCTTCTTCAAAAATGCCTTTATCTCATCTCCGGTGCGTCCATGATCTAAACCACGTCGGATAGTTGCTTCGCTAAAGCGATAGACCGTTGCCCCACCTCGACTTTCAATTTCCGCAAGTATCGCTAGCTCTTGGGCGATCTCGTGTTCCAGCGGTCCAGGTGCAATCGCTGTGTGATCGCTTTGAATGAGAATGTGATCAACAGGCTTGGGAAGATCTTCATCAATCTCGGATAGATCTCCACCGGTTAATAACCCAACTCCATACTTGGAAATAGCGCCCTGCCCAGTGATGCCGAGCCATTCTGCTTCACGTAGATTCCAGATGATGTAATCACTTGGTATTCCACCACTTCGCTTAGCTGGTGTGTTCCATTGCGCTAGCGCAAGAAGAGATTCAATCTTCGGGGCAATTCCTTGGCTTTCGTGGAGTAAGCGCAGCGTTAATTTACGAATTGGCGCTGCGGCTACGCGATCTAATTCGGGGCCAAGAGGTGCAACGCTCTTTGACTCTTCTTTACCGACTAACCCGCTCATCCGAGATGTAATGAGCCACTGGGAAACAAGTGATTGCCAACGATCAGATGGTCTTTGTGTTAGCCAAATATCAAATTGATTGGTTGGAAGAATCCGATCGTCAGCATCAATAGTCAAAAGTCCGGCTAGGTAAGCCAATTCGGCTACGAATGCCGCGCAGTTTGAATCAACGCCAAGGTGGTGAGAAATTATCTTTAAATCCCGCACCCCTAAGCCGCCCGAACGAAGAGCATCGGCTGGTTCTTGCGCCCAGAAATTAAGAATCTCTTCAACCCAACGCAAAACCGTTGACACATTAGCGATTGCCGCGAGTTGAACGCTCTTGCTATCTCGCTTGTCACCGCGCAGTTCAGGCGCTTGTATGAAAAGCTCTTTATATATTTTGCCACCACGTAAGTGAATTGCTACTTCACGCGGCATTAAAACAGTTTGAGAATTCGCGGCGATAACAAAGCCATTTTCCAAAAGCCACGCAACTCCAGCACCAGGTTTCTTTACATCGGCGACGGTTCCGCGCGGTGGTCCCCAAACCATGGCATCGAGCGCTTTCTTCGCTGACGGCGGCGCTTCCTCTAATTTCTTAAAATTTAATTTCACCATAGATTGTGGACCCAGTCCCGCAATATCGCCACCAAGCACTTCACGCACCGTTGTTGGGAGATAAAGTCCATCTTTTCCTGTGTAAACCAATCCGCGTTCGATTAGCCCAGGGATTACAAAGAGCGCTGCTTTATCTGTAAGCGCAGTGATCTGCTTCTCTGTAAATGGTTCAGTAACCACTGCGCATGCTTCCAATACTTGAAATTGCCAATAATTTAGACCATCAATTGCCCGCGCCAAACTAGGGGCAGAAGTTGCACGTACAGCGAGCGATGCAACATCTGGCGGAACCGGAGTCACGAGATCAGGGCGATGTGAAAAGAGGGAAATTAGGGCAGCATCATCCAAGGTGCGTAAGTAATCTGCAAAGGAGCGCGTTTCCATAACTTGCCTACATTACTGGCAAGTGAGGTTAGAGCGCGAATTGGCTTTTTAACTCAGCGGGGTTTACGGCGAGGGGTAAGTCTGGTTCCGAGCC
>JBIJCP010000009.1:0-18342 GCA_044344635.1 Candidatus Planktophila sp.
GAAGTTGCGCCGTGATGAGATCTAACGGTGGCGATAACCCCGCTGCGGTCTCCTGCCCCAAAATGAACGGTCTTTGCTGGGTCTAGAAAACCAGCGATTGAGAGAAAATATCCGAGCCCCACTTCGCCGGAAACCTCGATTTGATCTGGTGCTACTCCTAAGCAATGGCCAATCGACTCGATCGCGCTATTTTTTAAGTTGGCGGCGCGACTTGGATTCTCGCCAATCTTCTTTGGATCGGCCCACCCAGATTCGAAGGCAGCCAAGAGCGCCTGCTGAGCTAGCGGATTTAGAGCGCTCTCACCTTGGAAATTTCCTGTGACTGAATCCACCCTGCCAACGCTACTAGCCAGGGAGGCGATGAGGGAAATGCAGCACTATCCTTGGGTACATGTCCGTGAAGCGAATCCGCCCGTTATTTAAGGCGTTACTTCTAGCGCCCCTGGCTCTCTTATTAGCTGGATGCAGCAGCGTTTCTGGGCTGGGATTTGAAGAAGGTCTCTCGAGCGTTAACGATATCTCGCTCTCACTCTGGCAGGGTGCTTGGATCGCAGGCGCAGTAGTCGGAGTTATTACTCTCGTTTTAATTTTATGGCCCGCAGTCTTTCACCGTGCAAAAGTTGGTCAAAGCGAATTTCCAAAGCAGACTCAGTACAACATACCAGTGGAAATTGCCTATACGTTAATTCCTTTTGTGATCGTTGCGGTGCTCTTCTATTACACAGCTGTTAAGCAGACTGAAATTGTAGAAAAGAGTTCAAATTACACGCACGAAATCAAGGTTGAAGGCTTTCAATGGTCTTGGCAATTTTCTTACCCAGAAGCTGGACCAAAGGCAGTTGCGACCGGAACCCCCGCTTCCCCTCCAACTCTCTATGTTCCTATCGGAGAGAAAGTTCGCTACACAATAAATTCAAACGATGTAGTGCACGGATTCTGGATTCCGGCCTTTATGATTCAAATGCAGAATTTGCCAGGTGTAACAAATTACTTGGAGTTCACGGCAAATAAACTTGGAACCTATCCTGGACGATGCAACATCCTCTGCGGCCGCAATCACGCGCAGATGCTCTTTACGGTAAAAGTAGTAACCCTTGCTGAATATAAAGCTTATCTAGAAACTCTGAAGGCGAGCCAAGCATGACAACTTATGCAGAACGTCCGAGTGTCACCATAGCGCCACCAGCGCCTGCAACTAAAGGCAAAAATTTTGTTAAATGGATGACGTCGACCGACCATAAGACAATCGGTTACCTGTATTTGATCTCCACCTTCATTTGGTTCTTAGTCGGTGGACTGCTGGCCCTCTTCCTACGCGCTGAACTATCCCGTCCGGGAATGCAGTTCCTCAGTAACGAGCAGTACAACCAGATCTTTACTATGCACGGAACCATCATGCTCTTGATGTTTGCGACACCACTCTTCGTTGGTTTCGCCAATGTGATCATGCCTCTGCAAATTGGAGCAGCAGATGTGGCCTTTCCGCGTCTTAATATGTTGTCGTTCTGGTTATTTACCTTTGGCAGTATCACCGCTGTAACCGGATTCTTAACTCCAGGTGGAGCGGCATCATTTGGTTGGACTGCTTACGCTCCGCTGGCTAACTCCACATATTCACCCGGCATTGGTGGAGACCTTTGGGTAATCGGATTAACTGTTTCGGGTCTAGGAACTATTTTAGGTGGCGTCAACTTCATCACCACAATCTTCACGATGCGCGCACCAGGTATGACTATGTTCCGCATGTCTATCTTCTCCTGGAATGTATTGCTAACTTCGATCCTTGTTCTGCTTGCCTTCCCACCGCTAGCAGCAGCTCTGCTTGCCCTGGAATCAGATCGATTGTTTGGTTCGCATATCTTTGATCCGGCAAACGGCGGGGCAATGTTGTGGCAACACTTATTCTGGTTCTTTGGCCATCCCGAGGTTTACATTCTGGCTTTGCCATTCTTTGGTATCGCAACTGAAATCTTGCCGGTCTTTAGTCGCAAGCCAATCTTTGGTTACAAGGGTTTGATCGCAGCGACAATTGCAATCTCTGCGCTCTCTGTTGCGGTTTGGGCGCACCATATGTTTGCCAGCGGCCAGGTTCTGCTGCCCTTCTTCTCATTTATGACATTCCTGATTGGTATTCCGACCGGCGTTAAATTCTTCAACTGGATCGGCACAATGTGGCGCGGCCACGTAACCTTTGAAACGCCAATGCTCTGGGTGATGGGCTTTTTAGTTACCTTCTTGTTTGGCGGAATCACCGGAATCATCTTGGCTTCACCACCACTTGACTTCGCCGTATCTGCGTCTTACTTCGTAGTTGCTCACTTCCACTACGTTCTCTTCGGTACCGTGGTCTTTGCGATGTTTGCGGGATTCTATTTCTGGTGGCCGAAGATGACTGGGCGCATGCTCAACGAACGTCTGGGCAAGATCCATTTCTGGACCTTATTTATGGGCTTCCACACCACCTTCTTAATCCAGCACTGGCTTGGCATTAAAGGCTTCCCACGCCGCTACGCGGATTACCTAGCCACCGATGGCTTCACAGGTATGAATATGATTTCAACGGTTGGATCTGCGCTTTTAGCCCTTTCAATGATCCCGTTCTTTATCAATGTTTGGATTACTCGTAAATCACCTCTGGTTAATTGCGATGATCCGTGGGGCTATGGCTCATCGCTCGAGTGGGCAACATCTTGCCCGCCACCGCGTCACAACTTCCTAACTATGCCTCGTATTCGTTCCGAGCGACCAGCTTTCGATCTGCATCATCCCCACGTTAAGACTGAAGGACATTAATGAAAACTAATTGGCGCCTCTTTGTAGGCCTTGCAATTTTCTACGTGGTAATGACCCTCATCTATTACTACTTAGGTGGAGAAGCGGTCGGAATTTCTGGCATGCTCCTTTCTGCCTGCCTTGCAGGAATGGTTGGCTTCTACCTCTGGTTTACCGATAAGCGAATCGGCCGCGATCTTCCTGAGGATCGTTTAGATGCAGAGATCGCAGAAGGCGCGGGGGAGTTAGGTTTCTACAGTCCTCACTCTTGGTGGCCGCTACCGGTAGCCCTGAGTTCTATGGTTACCGCTCTTTCACTGCTCGTGGGATGGTGGATGACTCTTATTGGAGTTGGCGCTTTAGTAATCAGCATTATTGGTTTCGTAACTGAGTACGAGAAGCCACTGCCTGAAAACGCTTCTCACTAACCTCTTTTACCTTTACAATCTCCAGATGGATAAAGTTAGAGCCGAAATACTTGATTTAGGACTGCCGCGTACAACAGCGGCTCGAATTATTATCGATGCACCTGCGGAGCAGATCTTTGATCTAATTGCAGATCCACGTGCTCATTCACTCTTTGATGGCTCAGGAACGCTGCAGGGGAGCATCTCCGGCCCCGAGCGTCTCTACCTTGGCGCTAAGTTCGCAATGGCGATGAAGATCAGAGTTCCGTATCGCATCTCCAATAAGGTCGTCGCCTTTGAAGAAGGCCGCAAGATTTCTTGGTGCCACCTAATGAAGTGGACATGGAGCTATGAACTCAAGGATTTAGGGAACGGTCGCACAGAAGTGACTGAGACTTTTGATGCAAGAAACATTCCGCGTTTTGCCGAGAAGTGGCTAGTTGCAACCGGATCTCTTGAGCGCAATCCAAAGTGGATGGCTAAGAGCCTCGTACGGTTAAAGGCGATCTGCGAGAGTTAGTGGTGTTCGATCTCTTTGAGGTCTTCTGCCGTTGCCTTAGGGACTGCGACAGCGTGCGCCTTGCTTAGGCGAGCACGTAGCCTGTTTTTCAACGCCTTCGGACGACGCACGCCTGCCGCATCAAACTCTTCAAGTTCTAGCGGCGGATTCTGCTCGTGCTGAGTCAGCAACCAAGCCTTTTCAGCTGAGATTGGCTCGTGAACTTCTACAAACTCACCGTGCGGCATCATTACCAAACGTCCAGTCTCGCGCCCGTGCAAGACAAGCTCGCGATCGGCGCGTTGTAGCGATAGACAAAGACGCTTAGTTACGACGAAGGCGATCGGTGGCAGAACGAAGATACCAATACGCGTAAACCACATCATCTGGTTAATGGTTAGATCAAAAGTTGTTGCAAGTATGTCGTTACCGCCATTAATTAGCGCAACTAACATAAAGGTAATCGACATAACCCCGAGCGCTGTGCGGTTCGGTGCATTGCGTGGACGATCGAGGAGGTGATGTTCCCGCTTATCGCCAGTCATCCAACTTTCGATAAATGGATAGAGCGCCATACCGGTAAAGATAATTCCCGGAACTATCAGGCCTGGTATCAAAATATTCCACGAGATGGTGTAACCGAAGAGATATGTTTCAAGCGGCGGAGCCATACGAACCAGTCCATCGAGCCAACCCATATACCAATCGGGTTGCGAACCAGCGGTTACTTGTCCAGGCGTGTAAGGACCATATAACCAAATTGGGTTAATCGAAGCTACTGCTCCTAGGAAGGCAGTTACACCAAAGACGATGAAGAAGAACCCTCCAGCCTTTGCCATGTAGACCGGCAATAGTGGATAGCCAACAACATTCTTTTCAGTGCGTCCAGGTCCTGGATATTGGGTGTGCTTCTGGTACCAGACCAACATCAAGTGCACGGTGATTAAGGCGAGGAATATTCCAGGTAAGAGCAACACATGCACAATATAAATTCTTGGAATAAAGGCTTCACCCGGGAAAGCGCCTCCAAAGGCGAAGAATGAAAGGTAAGAACCGACTACGGGGAGCGCTTGAATAATCGCTTGCGCGATGCGAACTCCAGTTCCGGAGAGAAGATCATCAGGAAGTGAGTAACCCAAGAAACCTTCCACGATTCCGAGAGTTAATAGACCAACGCCAATAATCCAGTTAAATTCGCGCGGCTTGCGGAATGCACCGGTGAAAAATACCCGCATCAAGTGCACAACAATTGCTGCCATAAAAATTAGCGCCGACCAGTGATGAATCTGACGCATCAACAAACCGCCACGGATTTCAAATGAGATATCTAAAGTTGAGGCATATGCGGCAGACATTTCAACACCGGCAAGGGGTTCGTAACTTCCATCGTAGATAACTTCACGTTGCGATGGATCAAACCAGAAGGTCAGGTAGGTTCCAGAGAGCAACAAGATTACAAACGAGTACAGGGCAATTTCGCCGAGCAAGAAAGACCAATGGTCAGGGAAGACCTTGGTAAGGTTTTTCTTCATCCATTTGGCGGCGCCAGTTCTGTCATCTACATAGTTGGCGACGCTTCCTGCGATTCTTTCACGTGCTGTCATTATGAGCGCTCCCAGAAGCTAGGTCCTACCGGTTCATTAAATGGGCTTTGTGCGACCAAGTATCCCTCGGAATCCACCTTTATCGCGAGTTGAGGCAAGGGGCGGGCAGATGGGCCGAAGATGACTTTGGCGGCGCGGGTCACATCAAAGGTGGATTGATGGCAAGGGCACAAAAGATGTTTGGTCTGCTGTTCGTAGAGCGCCACGGCGCAACCCATATGAGAACAGATCTTTGAAAATGCAATGATGCCTTCGTGAGTCCAGGAGAGTCGTTCTGCATCTAAGTTAAATTCTTCTGGGCGCAGACGAATCAGCAGGACCGCATCCTTAGCGATATCTGAAAGTTTGCGATGAGCACCAGGTGCAACCTCTGGAAGAGTTTGTGCGACTGCCCCGATTTCTAGATCTTCAGGGCGAATTGGGCGATCGCCGGGATCTGTGACTAAACGAGTTCCGGCTTTCCAAGATGTCGTGGATAAGTCATCACCTGGAAGTGGGCCAAGATCACGGAGCAAGATAAGTGGAGAAAGACCAACTAGACCAAGAGATAGTCCGAGGGTCCTTTTGATAAGTGAGCGACGACCGAGTCCGGCTGCAGCAGCGCCTTCTTTGGCAGCCTTTACAAATTCTGCGCGATCTTCATCAGGTGAACGGAATTCGTGGCGCTGAATAACAACTTCTTCATCAGGCATCAACGTCTTAGCCCAGTGAATGGCGCCCATTCCAATAAAGAATAGCGATGCAGCCATGCCCAGACCTAAGAAGAGTTGGTGAGCGTTGGTGCTGCCAAGAACTGGGAAGAAGATAAATACATCTTGCGGAATAAAAATATATGAACCAATTAAGGTAACCGTGCCGAGCGCTGATAGAAGGAAGAGAATCGCAACCTGGCGCTCTGCTTTCTGCGCGGCCTTTGGATCTGTATCTGCGCGACGATGAACGTGTGCTGGAAGTCCGGGATCCTTTATCGCTTCGATTTCGTTAGACATAATCGCTTTATCTCGCCTTCATCGCTAACCACACAGCCACGCCAATTAACATCCCGAGTCCTAGCGTCCAAACCAAAAGTCCTTCGGTAACAGGACCGACGCGGCCAAGTGATGCGCCACCTAGTTGTGGCTCGGATTCAGCGAATTTAATCCATTTAATAATTGAAAGTTTCTCTTCCGGTGTAATAGTTTTATCAGAAAATACCGGCATCGATTGTGGGCCGGTTATCATTGCTTCGTAGATATGTCGCGGAGTTACACCCATAACAGTTGGTGCGTACTTTCCTTGAGTAAGCGCTCCACCTTGTCCAGCAAAGTTGTGGCACATTGCGCAATTTGTGCGGAAAAGTTCGCCACCTTCTGCTACAGAACCATCTCGCTCGTAATTAAGCAGCTCATCACCAGGAATTTCTGGGCCAGGAGCAAGGGATGCAACATATGCAGCGAGAGCTTCTACTTCCTTCTCGTCATAAAGCGGAGCCTTGCGCATGGCCTGTGCGCTCATGTCGGCCATTGGCATGCGGCCAGTAGCGACTTGGAAATCAACAGATGCAGCACCTACTCCAATTAGGGATGGCGCGATTGCAGCGCCTTCGGCGTTAAGACCATGGCAAGAAGAACATCCTTTAAGAAATATTTGCTTACCTTCTTCAATGAGGGCAGTTCTCTCGGCAGCGGTCATCTGCGACCCAGTAGCGGCACCTGCGACTGAGAAAGTTGTTCCGATTGCAAATAGCGCCAGCACCAAAAGAAGAGGTGCTACTGCACGATGTCTGCGAAATCTGGAGAGACGCTTCAAGATATTTTCCGTTTCTTCTTTGTAGTTGCTTACTTAATTAGATAAATGGCTGAGAAAAGTGCGATCCAAACAACATCAACAAAGTGCCAGTAATACGAGACCACAATCGCTGTTGTTGCTTGGTTATGGGTAAAGCGACGGGCTTTTGAAACACGAACCATCACGATCAAAAATGCAATCAACCCGCCAGTTACGTGAAGTCCGTGGAAACCGGTCGTGATGTAAAAGACAGAACCATAAGCAGTTGAAGAGAGAGTGATCCCCTCCATAACCAGGTGAGCGTATTCATAAATCTGGCCGGCGATAAAAAATGCGCCCATTAAAAAGGTGAGAGCAAACCATTCGCGCATTCCCCAAGATTTAAAACTGAAAATCGAACCGGTGCGCTTGGCTTGAAAACGCTCTGCCGCAAAGACACCAAACTGACAGGTTACGGATGAGAGAACCAGGATCGTTGTGTTTAACGCCGCAAATGGAATATTTAAAACTTCAGTGGATTCCAACCAAATGGTTGGGCCTTGTACTGCGCGGGTGGTGAAGTACATTGCAAAGAGCGCCGCGAAGAACATCAACTCACTAGATAGCCAGACGATGGTTCCGACCGCCACCAGGTTGGGGCGAGTTATCTTGTGAGGTGTCGCAAGCGTTGAGCTAGTCATAGGCTTAGTATCCCTGAAAGTGCACCCTCCTTTCTATTTGGCAGCCGAGTTCAGAGCCTTAAATTGCCTAGATTTAGGTGAAACGGGTCACGCCCTTTTCCCTCCAAATTGGGGGTTAACTTGCCCCAGTCTTTGATTAGACTTCTACTGTGTCCGCACCCCGCAAGCCGATAATCATCGTCTACTCAGATGACTCCTCAGTGCGCGCAGCCATTGTCGCCGCCCTCGGAAAGCGCACCGCTGCCGATCTACCTGAACATCAGATCGAAGAGTTTGCAACGGCGCCCGCCCTTCGCGCATTTGTCGATCGCAAGAGCACTTCTGGTGACCTGCGCGCTGATTTATTTATCTTAGATGGCGAGGCGGTTCCTGAGGGCGGAATGGGAGTTGCCCGACAACTCAAAGATGAGATCTTTAACTGCCCACCAGTTCTCTTGATCACCGGGCGTCGTGAAGATGCTTGGCTAGCGGCTTGGTCTCGCGCCGAGGCAAGTGTGATTCATCCAATCGATCCATTTACTTTAGCCAACACCGTCGCAGATTTATTACGCACCAAAACTACAGCGGCTATCGGCTGACTAAGGGTTTCATAATGAGCTCTATTGATTGGGCTTCATCGATTTCCAAGATGGAGAGCGGTCTAGATCTAGCGCCGGAAGAAGCGCAGGCTTTAATGCGTGAAGTTCTGGAAGATCGATCTGATAAAGAAGTATTAAAAAGTTTTTTACTCGCTCTAAAGAATAAGGGCGAGACCGCCGAAGAAGTCAGTGCTCTAGTCCAACAGATGTATCTGCATTGCGCACCAATCACGATCCCAGAACGTGCCGTCGATACTGTCGGCACAGGAGGCGATGGCGCACACACGATAAATATCTCTACCACCGCAGCGATTATCGCTGCCGCCGCTGGATCTCGCGTTGTAAAGCATGGCAATCGCGCGGCATCTTCCAAATCTGGAGCCGGCGATCTTCTAGAAGCGTTGGGGGTTGCAATTAGCCTAGATGGCGAAAAAGTTGCCCGCACCGTTTCAGAGCTAGGTATCGGTTTCTGCTTTGCTCCCATTTTTCATCCGGCGATGCGTTTCGCCGCTCCCGCACGCAAAGAGTTAGGCATAGCGACGGTCTTTAATATCTTGGGTCCACTCGCAAATCCTGCTCGACCAAAGGCAGCGGCTATTGGCGTGGCAAACGAGCGAATGCACCCGGTGATGGCGCAAGTGCTGGCAGATCGCGGCGTTGAAGGTTTCGTCTTTCGTGGTGATGATGGCTTAGATGAGATAACGCTTGCAACCTCGACATCAGTTTTAACGATCGGGGGTGGAAAAATTTCCAGCGATCGCATTGATGCCAAAGATTTCGGACTATCCAACGCTCCAATTTCTGCGTTAGTTGGGGGAGATGCCAGCGAGAACGCCCGAATCACTACAGCGATTTTCGCAGGCGAAAAAGGCGCGCCACGCGACGCGGTCTTGCTTAATGCTGCAGCAGCAATCGCCGCTTTCGATGGCGAAGCTGGTCAGTCTATTCACGAGCGAATTTCCAATTCTCTTAGCAAAGCAATAACTGCCGTCGATTCAGGCGCTGCAACAGATTTACTTGATAAATGGATAACCCTTAGCCAAGAATTAGCAAAGAGTTAATCAATCGGGCGGCGGGCGCGCTTTCGCTTAAATTGAAGAAGTTGATCCAGGGTTGTCACATTGTGAGACCCCAACCTTTCAAAGATTCCGTGAAGAACATCTACCGTCGCGCGGGCATCATCTAAGGCGCGATGGTTAGGGGAAGTGGGAGAACCGAAGAATGGTGCCAGCGTTGATAGTTTACAATTTGGAACTTCATCACGATCTAGTACATACCTCGCAACGCGGGCGGTATCGATAACTGTGTACTCCGGCCATTGATAAGAATGACTGGCGGCCGCTGCTCTCATAAAACTCATATCAAAAGGTGCATTGTGGGCCACCAAGACTGTGCTGGTTCTTGCACCAAGGAAATCAATAAATGTTGGCAATACTTGATCGATGGTTGGAGCGCTAGCCAACATCTGATCTGTTATCCCTGTCAGTGATGTGATGAAATCCGAGAGGCAATGTCCTGGATTTACAAAGCTCTGAAATTCACCGATTACTTCACCGCCCAGAACTTTTACTGCGCCGATTTCAGTTACGCCGGCGCCCGTGGATGGGGCTGAACCGGATGTTTCGAGATCAAAGACCACAAAGGGCACATCGATTAAGAGCGGCGATGTATCTGACATAAATGTAAGGCTAATGCATGGCTGCGACAGAACCAGCTGAGTTACTTGGCCAGAGTCGCCTTAACCATTTGCAGAAGTAACTTGGTATCAATCTGCCAATCACTTGGTATCTGAATCGTCTTTTTATTGACTTTGTAACCCTCTAACTTTGGGCGCATTTCATCGATTACCTCGGCGCTCCAAGGGGCCATCAATAAGTAACCTTTTGTGGCTGAAACACTGAAAACGTACTCATCGCCAAGGCGCAGAATCGGTTGATTCCAAGCGATGACTAACTCCATCTTCGGATATTTACTTTGAATAGTTTTGAAAATTTGGCGCATGGTTTTTGCCTGCTGTGGAGTTACAGTTTTGAAGTAATCAGCAGTCCCGGTAAACCTATGAGCAGAGACCGAACCCCGTGCGTACATAACAAGTGCATTGGCATGAGCTTGGGAGAATCCGTAATTTTCGCGTAGATGTGCAACTTGCTCGGGATATTTCTTGCCTTCTAGTTTGGTCATCACCGCAAACCAGTACTTCATCTTCTCGCCATATCGCTTTTCTATAGCGGGGAAGTGAGATTCACGAAGGGGATCTTTAGTAGCCATAATTCCTAGCCTTTATTTGGTTTATCTCGATTTCGTTTATCTCGCAGCTTCAGGGAGATGCCATAAACCAGAAAGAGGACGATCGATGGGGGATAGAGGATCACCGGAAGAATAACTAGGATCGCTGCGACAAACTTTAATTTAGGAGATAGGCGATCCCATTCTCCAAGAAAACCGCCGCGTGGCTCTTTCTCCATGAAATTAGATCAGACTACTTACTTGCCAGACGCGCTTCGCGACGCAAGCGTTGTTCGGCAGGATCCGGAACCGGTACAGCGCCAATCAAACGCTTCGTGTATTCCTCACGTGGGTTCTTTAATATCTGATCTCTTGTACCAACCTCAACCAAGCGACCATTTTGCATCACCGCAATTCGGTGAGAGAGAATGTCGATAACCGCAAGGTCGTGGCTGATGAACAAGCAGGCAAACTTCAATTGATCCTGCAGGTTCTGCAATAGTTCAAGGAATCTAGCCTGAACTGAAACATCGAGCGCCGAAGTTGGTTCGTCGGCGATTAATAAACTTGGGGTAAGCGCAAGTGCACGTGCGATTCCGACACGTTGACGTTGTCCGCCAGAGAGTTCGTGTGGGTAGCGATTGCGATATGACCTTGGTAGCTCAACGCTATCGAGAAGATCTTCAACGCGGCGATCTAGTTCAGCGCCTTTGGCATCTCCTGAAAGAAGCAGCGGTTCACCGATACTTTCACCGATTGGCAGGCGGGGATTTAGCGAACTGCCGGGATCCTGGAAGACGATTCCAGTAAATCTACGGATCTCACGGAGTTCTTTTGAGGTCGGCTTCGATATATCGCGACCCACGATTTCGATCTTTCCCTCAGCTGCTGGCAGTAATCCAATCGATGCGCGTCCAACAGTCGTCTTTCCTGATCCTGATTCGCCTACCAGTCCAACGATTTCACCAGGAAAAATCTCTAAATTGAAGTCAGATACCGCACGGAAAGCAGGAACACGGCCCTTCTTCGGATATTCGATTGAAACGTTCTGCAATTTAAGTACGGGTGGTAAACCTACGAGTTCTGGTTTTAATTCACGGACTGCAACCGATCCTAATTTTGGAACAGCAGCAAGCAGTTGTTGGGTATAAGGATGCTGTGGGCGATTAAAGATTTGATCGGATGTTCCGTATTCAACGGTTAAGCCATCCTTCATAACCAAAATATCGTCGGCTAAATCCGCAACAACTCCCATATCGTGAGTGATAAGCAGAATCGCGGAATTTAATTTATCGCGGAGATTGCGAATCAAATCGAGAATTTCGGCTTGTACCGTCACATCGAGTGCGGTAGTTGGCTCATCTGCAACAAGCAAACCCGGATCGCAAGCAAGTGATTGAGCGATCATGGCGCGTTGGCGCTGTCCACCTGAAAGCTGATGTGGGTACTTATTAAAAGATGCATCAGGGTCAGGGATTTCAACCATCTTGATTAACTCAATTGCGCGATTCTTCGCTTCTTGCGGGCCCATGTCGTAATGCGTGCGCAGAGTTTCAACGATCTGGAAGCCAATTGTGTATAAAGGATTTAAAGCGGTCATCGGCTCTTGAAAGATGTAGGCAACATCAGCGCCGCGAGTTTTGCGAAGCAAGGACTTCTTCGCCCCAACCATCTCGATCCCATTTACCTTGACGCTTCCGGAAACGCGAGCATTCGAGGCCAAAAGATCCATCAGTCCCATTGCAATCGAAGTCTTTCCTGATCCAGATTCACCGACTACTGCGAGAACTTTTCCAGCCTTAACCTCAAAGTTCATACCTATTGCAGCGGGATACCAGATGCCTTCTACGAAGAAGTCGATGTTGTACTTCGAAACTTGAAGGACTGGTTGCTGTGTTGTGCTCATTTTCCTTCTCCTGCAATACTTAGGTGATGAATGAAACCTTTAGGCCTCGCAGCAACTTTGCTTGGGCGGCTGCTTCGTATGTTCTGATTGCGCTTTTCGGCGTTAACAGCCTCTGGGTTGTTAACGACAACCTTAAAATCATGCGCGACCTGATTCTCTGCATCATTCTTAGCGCCTTTGTCTACATTTTTTGGATTAGACCCAAGATTGTCTTGAGAGAGGATGTAATCGAAGTTGTAAATCCTTTTCGAACTGAGTCGATTTCCTACAAAGATGTCCTTGACCTGGAAACCAAGTGGAGCCTGGCCATTGTTCACTCCCGCGGCAAAACCAAGGTGTGGGTAGCACCTGCGACCGGAAAGCAAAGATGGATTGCCGAGAAAAAATTTGGTTGGTACGGAGGAGGACTTCCGCTCAGTGAATCCAAGAGCACTGGTATGGAATCTATGAGTGCCAGCCTTGATAGCGTAAGCGGACAAGCCGCCTTCCTTATTCGAGAGCGTATAAAGAGAAGTCATTAGCCATTCACTCTCTTTAGTTCTTTGGCTAGCTTTCGTTCCTTAGCTGTAATGTGCCGGCGTTGTCTCGGATCAAAAGCATCACGTAGACCATCTCCAATGAAGTTGACACATAAAGCGATAGAAACAATTAGTGCACCAGGCCACCAGAAAAGCCAAGGGCTAATTCCAAAGCTTCCTTGATATTGACTGATGAGTAATCCAAGAGAAACATCCGGAGCTCTTACTCCGAATCCAAGATAGCTAAGCGCTGTCTCCGCAAGAATTGCACCAGACATCAAAAGCGTTCCAACCACTACAATGATTCCAACTGCATTTGGAAGAATATGTTTAAAAATAATTCGTCGATCTGATGCACCGGCAACGCGCGCGGCATCCACGAATTCTCGCTCACGAAGAGTTAAAAACTCGGTTCTTACAAACCGCGCGAGGCCCATCCAAGAAAAGAAACCCAACATTAGCGCCAGCGGAACAATGCCTAAATTACCAAATCTAAATCCAATGACTGATCCAATAACAATAGTTGGTGTAACCAGGAACATATCTGTTAGGCGCATCAATATGGAATCGACTATCCCGCCAAAGAAACCCGCGATAGCGCCAACGACTGTGCCGATAACGATTCCAAGAAAACTTACGATGACCATCACCATCAGCGACTGCTGCGCACCACGTGTAACTAGCGCAAAGTAATCCGTGCCGATTGCATCTGTTCCGAATGGATGATTTCCAAACTGAACACCATCACCGTCTAGAAACGCTGGCGCGAGGTCCAGCGTTGGACAACCTGTGACGCCACCGTTACACATATTTGCTAGTGCGCCCTCGGGGTCAATATCTGTAATTGCGTATGGCCACCATCCCGGTAATCTAAATGAAAAACTACCAAAACCTAAGCGGATACCGGTCGCAGTGAAAACAATGAGAATTATGGAAATCAAAGTAAAGAGCGAAGCCATAGCCGCTTTATGTTTGATAAATCGTTTTAATACTATCTGCCGTTGGCTAAGTCCCTCGGTTTCACGATTGACGATCAGACGCTCCTCGTCCGCGGAGGATGAATTCAGATCAAGATTCTCATTCATTAATTCAACCTATTTCCTAATTCTAATTCTCGGATCCACCACACCGTAGAGAAGATCCGCCACAAAGTTGGCTATAACGGTTAATGAAGCAGTCAACACAAAGACACCCATAAATAGATTCATGTCATATCCCCGAAGAGCATCGTTAAATAATTGACCCATGCCCTTCCAGGCGAAGACACCTTCAGTAATGATTGCTCCGCCCAAGAGTCCCGCAAAATCATTTACCAAAATTGTCGTTAGAGGTAACATCGCATTTCTCATTCCGTGACGAACGATCACAGTACGTTCACTTAAACCTTTAGCCCTCGCCGTGCGGATGTAATCCATGTTCAAGACCTCAAGCAAGCTGCCACGTGAAAATCTCACATATCCGGCAAATGAGATTAGTGTTAGCGCAAGAGTTGGTAGCACCAAGTGAACTACGGTATCCAATCCATTAATCCAGAAATTTCCGAGTTGTTCTGGAGTAAGAAGATCATTTGCTTGCCCTAAGGTTGGAATTGGACGCCCTCCGACAGCATCAGAATTCATATACTCAGAAAATTCACTCATAAATCTATCCACAATAATTGGTACTGTAGAAATTAACGCGGTGAAAATTCCGACCCGAATATAAACGCGGCGATCTATCGAACTAACGAGGTATCCAATGGCTACGCCTGCGGAGATCGTAATCGCGAATACTGCGAGTACATTTAAGATCGAGGCAGTTTCCGTCATAAGCGATTGAAGTGGGTAGTACAAGATGGCTACAGCTATTGCGGTTGCAAATCCAGCGATTCGTCCCTTCTTGCTATCCAGCCCGGAGATGAGTTGAATTGCAATCGCCGCGCCACAGAGAGCAAGAAGTGTGACACCAAATATTCCAAGGGCAGGGTTGATGAACCAATTTGTCGCACTCATAAAGCTGAGCAGGCTGCCAGCTATGACAGCGCCGCCGGCAAGAACCGATAGAAATTGTTTCCTTGTACCCCCTGCAAAACCGGCCATGATGAAACCCAAAATCAACGAGGTGGTGACGATCGTAAGGGGCGGAATTTTCGGGTCTACTAAGAAATCGTTAAATTGGATCGCCATGAATTCTTTTAGTAATACAGCAACCCAAAAAATAGGAAGCGAGAATAGGAGGAAAGAAGCAAAGGTCATCACGTAGTCAAAACGGCTGTACTGTCGAATAGCGGTAATCATTCCAACAGAGATTCCGAAGATGATCGCTAGGAAAGTTGCAGTGATAACAAGCTTGATGGTTACTGGGATCGCCTGGGCGAGCACCTCAGTTACGGGGATATTGCCGCGCGTTAGGCCCATATCAAAGTCGCCCCATAAACCCGCCACAATTCCACGAAGCCACGAGAAGTAACGAATCGGCGGAGGGACATCTAACTGAAGATCTCTGATCATCTTCGTCTTAAGGAAATCTTTATTGATTTCAGTACTTTCCCCGAAAACCGAAAGTGGGTTTGAAGAAAACGCTTGCAGGTTATAGGCCAGAAAACTGGCGCCAAAAACGATAACAAACATCATCCCTAAACGACGAGCCACATACTGTAACAAAGTATCACCCTGACTGCGGTTAATCCGCTGACGATTATCGTTTCAAAAAAATCGAGAATTACAGAAAAGTTTAGCACCGAAAAAACCGAGGTGCCGTTGGCGGCACCTCGGTTTTTTCGCTAACTAGATGTAGTTATCGGTTAGTAAGACCACTCAAAGTAGTTCCAAGTGATGTTATTTCCGATCGGTGCTGGCTTTATATTCTTGATTTCCTTATTCCAGGCCGAAATGTTCGGATTGGTATACAAAGGCAGCGTCCAGTAATTTCTGTTGATAATTTTGTCCGCAACTAATCGTCTGGCTGAAAGTTGCTTTGGAGTAAGGACGTCGCTCTGTATGCTCGTCAAGATTTTATCAAGGGCTGGATCGCTCCATCCATTGTTGTTATTTCCGCCATCGGTTTTGAAGACGGATACTCCGTTTGCTTGGCTAATTGAATTAAGACCAAGTCCGTACATCGCAACATCAAATTCAGCGAGTTCAATGTCGTCGAAGAAGGTTAGATCTCTTGGGACATCTGTAACATCGAATCCCGCCTTCCGAGTCTCGGCAATGATCAACTTCGCCATGTTGTTACGAGTTGAGTTGTTGTAGTGAACGAACTTCAACTTAACCTGTGGATTTGTTGCAGAAGCTTTTGGATAGTACTTCTTTACAATCGCTAAAGCTTGTGCGGTGCGCTCAGCCTGTGTTCCAGTACTAAACAGTTTTACGCCAGATGCAGCGGTGAGTGCTTTGTATGCAGGAGATCCTTGGAATTCAAACTCTGTATCCAAAGGTGCTGCTGTTGATTGGATCGGCTTGATTAAGACATCTACCATCTGCTCACGCGGAGTAGCTAGCAAGAATGCCTTTCGGAGATCCCTGGCTCTCGTACTGTTTCCTGCAAATGGACCAGTGTATTTATCTGTCTTTCCTTGCATAGCATCAGTGCGAAGACGAATATGTGAATATCCTCCTCCAGCTTTGATGAGAGTTGTTACGTTTGGAAGACCTTCGAGAACAACCTTGTCAGCTGCAGTTGCAGTGGTGTTGTAATAAACATCGATATCGCCATTGCGCAGCGCTTGAACAGATGCTGTGTTGTCGGTGATGATCTTGATTACCACTGTTTTGATTGGGTTCGTCTTTGCCATCTCTGGACCCGATGAGTACTTATCGTTACGTACGAGAACCATTGAATCACCTAGGGTGAACTTTGAAACGATGAAGCCACCATTAGAGATAAGAAGTAGGTCATTAGTACTGTTATCAACTTTGGTGATGTTGTATCCATCACTCCAAACCTTGCCCATCGCCTTTAGATGAGCAGTGTCCTTTGAAGTAAATGCATCGAGGAATTTTTCCTTGGCTGCTGCATTAACAGAAGCAGACTGCAACCCCTTCTTACCATCAGCTAGAAGAGATAACGCATGAACTGGACTTGGTCCAGGTGCAAGCAACTCCCAGTCTGGTAGAGGCTTGTCGAATTTAACTGTCAATTTCATGTTGCTCGCACTAAGAGTTGGCAAACCAACAACGTGCTTACCGTATGTTGCTCCGTAGCCCGCGCTATCGAATGATGGAGTGACGTCACCGGTTGGATCTCCGAGACCCGCAGTCTTAGAGTATTCCTCTGATGCAACGATGTGCGAGAGAAGTAAGTCAACTGCATCGATTGGTGTGCCGTCAGACCATTCCTGACCCTTTGCAACTGTGTACTCGATCCGGAAGTCTGCAGCTGTCTTCTTTACAATCTTCATCGTTCCAAATTTGGTATTCATGACCAAACTTGGTTTGTCGTCGTAGTAGAAGAAGCCCATGCTCGTTAGCGAACCAGGCAATGCGTTGTAAGCCGTATTACCTGAGGTCGTGCTGGAGTTCAAAGATGTGATGTCTGCACCTGAAAGCAGGGTCACGGTACTTGAAGTTGCAGCCTGCGCTGGGGCAAGCGCACCTACAGAGAATGCACCGGCAAGAAGCGCTGATGACGCTACCGTTGCCAAGGCACGTAATGCCAAGTTTCTTTTCATGCTTATTTTTCTCCTTATAGTTTGGACCGCGAGGGCTGCATCATTAATAGCGAGTGAATAAAGCATTAACCACTCGTGAATTAGCAATGTATGTCGGGCCTTTTGCTGGAAAGGGTAAAGCAATTCCACTCCTTTTACTACCTAGGAGTATTAATTTGCCGGTTTTGTAAAGCTACAGATCAGTTCCCGAAAACCTTTCCAGGCGGAATCTAGACCGGACCTCGCGTTAACGGGTGAGGGTGATCTTTGACGATCAAGTCGGCAAATTTGACCGAGATTCTGAGGATCTCCCACTTCAAAGTCGATGGTCCTTGCAATATATCGTTGCGATATATATAGTCGATATATCAAATCGATATATAACAAATAGGTGGGTCTTCATTGGTCAAAAAAACCCGATCAAACTGGTTGGAGTTTGCCCTCCTGGGCTTGCTTGCCGAGGCTCCACTTCACGGATATGAGCTACGAAAACGTTTATTGGCGATTTTCGGGCCGTTTCGGGCCCTCTCCTTTTCAGTTCTATATCCGCAGCTCAAAAAAATGGTGATCGCCGAAACGATAGAAGCAAAGACGATTGGAGTGACCTCGAGAAGGACGCGAATTGTTTACACGATCACGAAAAAGGGTCTCGAACGATTTGCAAAATTAAATGAGTCTGTCAGTGCGGATGCTTGGCAGGATGATGATTTTGGTCTCCGCTTTATCTTCTTCACCCCAACGACGACCATGAA
>JBIJCP010000080.1:0-5571 GCA_044344635.1 Candidatus Planktophila sp.
GCACGCTTTCTGGGGCACCGAAGCCTCGCGCCATGGAAATTATTGAAGAGCTGGAACCAACGCGCCGCGGTTTATACGGTGGTGCAATCGGTTATCTGGATTTCACCGGCAATATCGATACCTGCATCGCGATTCGCACTGCGCTTATCTATAACAAAGTTGCATACGTTCAAGCGGGGGCTGGAGTAGTTGCAGATTCGGATCCAGAGTCAGAAAACCAAGAGTGTCTAAATAAAGCGGCAGCTGTCTTAGGTGCGATTGGCGCTGCCAACAAATTATCAAGTCGAATGCAAGTATCTTAGATGTCAGATTTCGTTCCAGTTCTATTCTCACTGCTTGTAATTTTGATACTAGCTATCCTAATTTCGCGCCGATTTAATATCTCTTCTCGTTATGAGCGGGCGCCTAAAATTCACACGTCTTGGAGCGCCCTAGATAAAGGTATTGATCCAACCAAAGATGGTGATGACAAGTGAGCGTTTTAGATTCCATCATTGAAGGCGTTCGCGAAGATTTAAGTAAACGTCGCAGACCCTTAGGACAGTTGCACGAAGAGATGGCACAGGCAGCCCCACCATTAGACGCACATGCCGCACTTCAAGGCGCTGGTATGAAAGTCATTGCAGAAGTAAAACGATCATCGCCCAGCAAAGGCGCTCTCTCCGCAATTACCGATCCCGCCGCACTTGCCGAGCAATATCAGCTAGCCGGGGCGAGCGTGATCAGCGTCTTAACCGAAGAGCGCAGATTTAAAGGATCACTTGGCGATTTAACTGCAGTACGTTCGAAGGTGACTATTCCGATTCTGCGGAAAGACTTTATGGTTGATGAATATCAATTCTTTGAAGCGCGCGCACATGGTGCAGATATGGTGCTACTGATCGTGGCCGCGCTGGCTAAGAGTCAGTTGAGAGATTTCTATGATCTCGCCGCGGAATTATGTATGGCTGCTTTAATCGAAGTCCACACCGCAGATGAACTTGAACGTGCGATGGAGATAACGCCACAGATCATCGGCGTAAACTCTCGCAATCTAAAGACTTTAGAGGTCGACCCGGCGGCATTTGCGCAACTGATTCCACAGATTCCATCCGATCTGATCCGCGTTGCTGAATCTGGAATCAGCAGCCGTGCAGATGTGGAATTTGCGGAAAAGCAAGGCGCTAGCGCCATATTGGTGGGTGAAGCGCTAGTCACATCGGCTAATCCAACTTTGGCGATGCGCACCTTATTGGGTCAAGGGTAGGCTTTAACTATGTCGATTTCAGAGCGCGAAGATCTATCTGCGATTTTGGGACACTTCGGTCCATATGGCGGGCGCTTTGTTCCGGAGGCGCTGATTGGCGCTCTGGAAGAGTTAGAAGAAGCGCATCGCACATCACAACTTGATCCCACCTTTGTATCCGAACTTGCCGAACTTCATCGCACGTACACAGGCCGCCCCAGCATCATTACCGAGGCGAAACGTTTTGCCGAACATGCAGGCGGCGCACGAATAATTTTAAAGCGTGAAGATCTCAATCACACCGGCAGCCACAAGATAAATAATGTTCTTGGACAAGCCCTACTTACCAAACGAATGGGCAAAAAACGGATCATCGCTGAAACTGGCGCTGGCCAACACGGCGTCGCCTCGGCCACCGCTGCAGCGCTGATGGGCTTGGAATGCGTTGTTTACATGGGCGAGGAAGATACGAAACGCCAAGCGCTAAATGTGGCGCGTATGAAGTTGTTAGGTGCTGAAGTAATCCCAGTTACTTCTGGATCACGCACGCTAAAAGATGCGATCAACGAAGCTATGCGCGACTGGGTTACCAATGTAGAAAGTACACATTACTTACTCGGCACGGTCGCAGGTCCTCACCCATTCCCAACAATGGTTAGGGATTTTCATAAAATAATTGGAGAAGAAACGCGCGCACAAGTTCTTGAACTCACTGGTCGCTTGCCAGATGCAGTTCTCGCCTGCGTTGGCGGTGGGTCTAATGCCATTGGTATCTTCCATCGCTTTATCTCTGATCCAACAGTTCGCCTAATTGGACTTGAGGCAGGCGGGGATGGAGTAGAAACCGGGCGCCACGCTGCAACAATTACCGGAGGAACACCTGGAGTTTTACACGGTACTCGTTCTTATGTTCTGCAAGATAAGAATGGCCAGACCGTTGAATCACATTCAATTTCAGCAGGCTTAGATTATCCAGGCGTTGGACCAGAGCACGCGTATCTGCACGATATTGGTCGCGCTGAATACCGCGCCATTACTGATGATCAGGCGATGCACGCATTTGCTCTGCTCTCAAAGACAGAAGGAATTATTCCGGCGATTGAAACCGCGCATGCGCTAGCTGGTGCGATGCAGGTTGGAAATGAACTCGGTAAAGATGCAATTATCGTTATCAACCTCTCGGGTCGGGGCGATAAAGATGTCCAAACTGCCGCGAATTACTTTGGAATACCGCTCGATTAATGACCGCTCTAGATCGGCTCTTCACTAAAGTTCGCGCAGAAAATCGCGCAGCGCTGATCGCATACATACCGGCCGGATTTCCAACGCAAGCCAGATGCCATCGGGTAATAGAAGCTTTTATTGCAGGTGGTGTAGACGCTATAGAAATTGGATATCCGTACAGCGATCCTGTTATGGATGGTCCAACAATTCAAGCAGCAGCGGTAACTTCACTTGCTAATGGAACAGGGGCAGCAGAAGTCTTAGCCGCGCTGAAATTTGCCAGTGCAACAGTCCCAGCTGTCGTGATGACTTATTGGAATCCCATCGAACGCTTTGGAGTTGCTAACTTTGCAGAAGCGATCGCTGCCAATGGAGGATCAGGTGTGATCACCCCCGATTTAACGATTGAAGAGTCGGTGAGTTGGATCAGCGCGACGAAAAGCTCTGCAATAAATCCGATTTACGTTGTCGCACCCAGCACAAAGGATGAACGTTTAGCGCAAGTTACATCTAAGTGTGGCGGATTTATCTATGCTGCAAGTTTAATGGGAGTAACCGGAGCGCGAACCTCGGTATCTTCTGCAGCGGCAGAATTAGTACAGCGCGTTCGCAAGACAACAGATCTTCCCGTTGCAGTAGGCTTAGGAGTATCAACGCGCGAACAAGCTAAAGGTGTGGCAGCCTATGCAGATGGAGTAATTGTTGGTTCAGCATTTATAAAGGCGCTGCAGGATGCTCCAAATGAAGAAGATGGATTAAAAGCGGTAACTGAACTGGCACGTGAGCTATCTAAAGGGGTGCGTGAAGGAAGATGAGAGAGAATTTTATTAAGTTGCAGCCCTGGTTAGGTTTGCTCGCGCGTTTAACTCTGGGAGGCGTACTCTTTGCCGCCGGTTATTTAAAGATTGATAAAATACATGAATCTCAAATGGCGGTCCGCGCCTACGAGATATTTCCAAACTGGATCTCAAACGCATTTGGCCTCTTCCTTCCCTTCGTAGAAATCGTTATCGGAGCGCTCTTAATCTTGGGGGCGCTGACCCGAGCAATGGCAGCGCTCGGTGGTCTCATAATGATCGCTTTTGTCATTGCCATCGCCCAGGCTTGGGCTAGAGGTCTAAACATTGATTGCGGCTGCTTTGGCGGGGGAGGCGCAGTTGAACCTGGTGAGACCAAGTATTTACAGGCAATTCTCAGGGATATAGGGCTGGTATTTCTCGCTGGCTTTTTAATTCGCTACCCTTTAACCAAGTTCTCTTTAGATAAGAACTCCAAGAATAAAACCTCACAGGAAGAAATGGCATAAAGATGGCGCAGGCAAAGAATTCAAAAGGCGGCAAGGATAATTTCACCCGCAATCTAGTAATCGCTGTGGTCGTTGGAGTAGTGCTAATAATGCTCGTGCCAACACTTCTTTCGAATCAGACCAATACCAGTGCAGCGATTCCTGCTAGCGTTTCGGTAGAAGATGGTTATGGAATAGTCTTTAATGAAGAACTGCAAGATGTGCCATTTATTGAAATTTATGAGGATTTTCAATGCCCGGCCTGCCAGAGCTTTACAATCACGACTAGCGAATATATTGAAGAACTCATTACGACCAAGAAAGCCAAAGTCGCATATCACCCACTCTCTTTCCTCGGCCCTGAGTCAGTATTGGCCGCAAATGCTGCAGGGTGTGCAGCAGATCAAGGTAAATTCCTGCAATTCCACAAACTGCTCTATGCCAACCAGCCACGGGAAAATACCGGACTCTGGAACTCTTCATACTTTTCAACTTTGAGTTTAGTACTGGGTATCTCGGATAAGGCATACGATAAGTGCGTTGCCAATAACGAGTACAAAGATTGGGTTGTCAACGTCGCTAACGAAGGCGCTAAGCGCAATATCAACTCAACTCCAACGGTGTTGATAAATGGCAAAGAGGTAGATCGCAACGTTGCCTACAACAGTTTGGCAGAATTTATGCTGGCTGTTTCCAAAGCTTAAACGGATAGGCGTTAGATGCGAAGCACGATACCGACGCCGACTCAGTCGCAGATCGATATCGGTCCGCTAACCTTTAATTTCTATGCGCTATGCATAATTGCCGGGATAGCGGTCGCAATCTGGTTAGGTGATCGGCGATTTCGCCGTTATGGCGAGACGGTCGGGTTGGATCTAAAGTTCGTTGTCTCTGATGTTGCGGTAATTGCGGTCCCCGCTGGAATTATTGGGGGGCGGCTTTACCACGTTGCGACATCACCAACGCTCTACTTTGGTAGCGACGGCGACTTGCTCGCCATTTTAAAGATTTGGAAGGGTGGATTAGGGATTTGGGGTGCGATTGCACTGGGCGCACTAGGTGCGCTTTTTGCTTACCGAAGAGCGCAGAGAAATCGTGAGCTGCCATCATTTAAATTCTTTCTAGATGCTCTCGCTCCTGGAATCTTACTTGCTCAAGCAATTGGTCGTTTTGGTAATTGGTTTAACGCCGAACTCTTTGGCGGACCATTAGATAGCTGGTGGGCTCTCGAAATCCCGTACCAATTTAGGCCGAAAGGTTATGGCTTATTTGAAACCTTCCATCCGACATTCCTCTATGAAGCGATCTGGACTACTTTGCTGGCGGTACTGCTCATTAACTTTGGCAAAAAGTGGAACGGCGGATCTGTTTTCTATATTTACATCGCGGGATATTCAGTTGCGAGATTCTTTATCGAGGGAGTTCGCATTGACTCGGCCCACGAATTGCTCGGGCTCAGAGTCAATCAGTGGATGAGTATCGCTATATTTCTTGTAGGAATGGCGCTCTTCTACAAAAATCGAGATAAGGCGAAGCGCTAGATTTCACTCGGATTTTTATTGAGATCGGGTAGGCTTCTGGTATGGCTCTGGAAGATGTTTATCGACGCAACCTAAGCCACCGAACCCACCGCGCTGGCTGGTTACGCGCTGCAGTGCTTGGTGCAAATGATGGCTTGGTATCAACGGCATCTCTAATGATTGGTGTAACTGCAGCCAAAGTTGGTGGAGAAAACTCGCAGGCCTTTCTAGTTGCAGCAGGAGTCGCAGGAATAGTCGCTGGGGCGATGTCTATGGCAGTTGGCGAATATGTCTCAGTCCGCTCACAAAATGATATT
>JBIJCP010000081.1:0-5562 GCA_044344635.1 Candidatus Planktophila sp.
AATCATTAAGAACCAGCCATATCGAATTGTTTGATGTGCCGGGCGATGATGGCCACTTCTTAAAAGTGCGATCGAAACAACGACAAGGGCGAGCGCCAAGCCAATATTGTGCCAACTAGCGATGACTCGGCTTATCTCAAAGTCACGCTTGATCAGCTGAACCGAGAAGGTAAGTGAGCCCATCAGGTAAGAACTAAGAGAATTGATAAGAACTAAGCGATGCACAAGTTTGCGCGGTAAAGCCTGCTGCACCAATATCTCCCTCTAACCAAGATAAAAACCCGCCGCAGAGATGCGACGGGTTTTTATATTAACGCTTTTTAGCTGCAACCTGATGTATTGCCGCAACCTTCGCAGACGAAGCAAGCGCCAGACATACGCATCTTGACGCCACAAGTCATACAAAGTGGTGCATCTGATTTGATTCCCATTGATTCTAGGAGATCAGAAGATGAACCAATTGTTGCTGCTAGTGGAGCAGGTTCAATTTTTACAGCCACAGGAGCCGCCACAGGAGCAACTACCGCTTGTGCTTTTGGGGTATCAACACTCGCAGGTGTTGCATCTTGTGTGTACTCGCCTGTTTCTAGGGCACGTGCACGCTCTGATGATGTGAATAGTCCCATTGCTGAACGTTGCTCAAATGGCAAGTAATCAAGTGCTAAACGACGGAAGATGTAATCCATCATTGATTGCGCCATACGAATATCGGCATCATCTGTCATACCAGCTGGCTCAAAGCGCAAGTTGGTGAACTTCTCAACGAATGTTTCTAGTGGAACACCGTATTGAAGTCCGATTGATACTGCGATTGAGAATGCATCCATTACACCGGCAAGAGTTGAACCTTGCTTGCCAAGCTTTAGGAATACCTCACCAAGTGCGCCATCAGCGTATGCACCTGAGGTCATATAACCTTCGGCGCCGCCAACAGAGAATGATGTTGTAGTTGATGGACGAGACTTTGGAAGGCGCTTGCGAACCGGAGTTGCAAGAGCTTCTGCTTCGACAGGAGCATCTTTCTTCTTCGCCTTGCCATCTGAAAGTGGCTGACCGACCTTGCAGTTATCGCGATAAACCGCGAGCGCCTTGATGCCCATACGCCATGCTTCTAGGTGAACTTCTTCAACTTCTTCAACAGTTGCATCCTCTGGAAGGTTAACTGTCTTTGAAAT
This sequence comes from Candidatus Planktophila sp., assembly GCA_044344635.1. Lineage (GTDB taxonomy): Bacteria > Actinomycetota > Actinomycetes > Nanopelagicales > Nanopelagicaceae > Planktophila. The sequence goes on from JBIJCP010000081.1 coordinate 1,176, forward strand.
CGCACCTGAAAGGAACGGCTGGCAAGCAGCCATCATGCGCACGTGGCCCATTGGAGCAATTGAGCGCGCACCGAGTGCGCAGTCAAATACTTCGTAGTGCTCTTGCTTAAGTCCTGGAGCATCGATTACGTGGCCATTTGCCGCGATAAATTCAACGATCGCTTCAATTGTCTCTTCGGAGTATCCGAGTTTGCGAAGGGCTGCAGGAACTGTCTGGTTAACGATCTGCATAGATCCGCCACCGACGAGCTTCTTGAACTTAACCAATGAGAAGTCAGGTTCGATACCAGTTGTGTCGCAATCCATCATCAGACCGATTGTTCCGGTTGGGGCAAGCACAGAGATCTGCGCATTACGCCAGCCGTTCTTATCGCCAGTTGATAGACATGCATCCCAAGCCTTGTTCGCTTCAGTCCAGACATCCATATCAAGAGTTGTCATTGACTTAGCAGCAGATGATGCCGCTGCGTGCTTGCGCATAACGCGTGCGTGTGGCTGGGCGTTCTGCGCAAAGCCATCGTATGCACCAACAATGCCAGCGAGTTCTGCTGAGCGCTTGTAGGTAATACCTGACATAAGCGATGTGATCGCACCGGCTAGAGCGCGTCCGCCCTCTGAATCGTAGGCAAGACCTGATGCCATAAGTAGCGCGCCGAGGTTTGCATATCCGATTCCGAGCTGACGGTAGGCGCGAGTTGTAACGCCGATCGCTTCAGTTGGGAAATCTGCGAAACAGATTGAGATATCCATTGCAGTGATGATCATTTCCGCTGCGCGACCAAAGGTCTTGGCATCGAATGAACCATCTGACTTCAGGAACTTCATCAAGTTAAGTGAAGCCAAGTTACAAGATGAGTTATCTAGCGACATATATTCAGAGCAAGGATTTGATGCGTTGATGCGACCTGTCTCTGGCGTTGTGTGCCAGTCATTGATCGTGTCATCAAATTGAACTCCAGGATCAGCACATGCCCAAGCGGCTTGTGCAATCTTTGTGAAGAGTTCGCGCGCATCAACTGTGTCGATAACTTCGCCAGTTGAGCGAGCTGTTAACCCAAACTGTTCTCCGTTTTCAACTGCTTGCATGAACTTATCTGAAAGACGGACTGAGTTATTTGCGTTCTGGTATTGGACAGAGATGATGTCCTTGCCACCAAGGTCCATATCAAAGCCAGCATCACGAAGGGCGCGAATCTTGTCCTCTTCATTGACCTTGGTCTCGATAAATTCTTCGATATCTGGGTGATCTACATCTAGAACAACCATCTTGGCTGCGCGACGGGTTGCACCGCCAGATTTGATTGTTCCAGCGGACGCGTCAGCGCCACGCATAAATGAAACTGGGCCAGAGGCTGTTCCACCGGACTTTAGAAGTTCCTTGGAAGAACGGATACGTGACAAGTTAAGACCTGCACCTGATCCACCCTTGAAGATCATTCCTTCTTCGCGGTACCAGTTAAGGATGCTATCCATCGTGTCATCAACCGACAAGATAAAGCATGCGCTTACTTGCTGTGGTGCTGCTGTTCCGACGTTAAACCAAACTGGTGAGTTAAAGGAGAAGATCTGGTGCATAAGCATGTGTGTTAGCTCGTGCTCAAAGATCTCTGCATCTTTATCTGTTGCAAAGTAACCAAATTCTTTTCCGGCCTTTGTATATGTAAGAACTACGCGATCGATAACTTGCTTAAGTGACCACTCGCGATTTTCTGCTCCTACCGCCCCACGGAAGTACTTGGTTGTAACGATTGTTGATGCATTTACAGACCAGAAATCTGGATACTCAACCCCACGTTGTTCAAAGACAGTCTCGCCTGTTTTCCAGTTTGCCTGGACTACATCGCGACGCTCCCACTTAACTTCGTCGTAAGGGTGGATCCCTTCATTGGTGTAAATGCGTTCCATTGATAGACCTTTACCGGTCTTACCTTTGGCTGGTCGATTGATGACCGTATCTGACATCTTTTATTTCCCGTCTTCTTAAATTAACGATTGCTCGTTATTGATTGATTAGTTTTTGACGATGGGGCGTCGTTTTCTTCTTTTACTGAGGAATTTGTAGTCGAAGGCACTGCTCGCAGTAACGCGATCTCGCCTTCGAAATCTTCAAGGGAAGCAAAGTTACGGTATACCGAGGCATAACGCAGGTAGGCGACCTCATCGAGTTCGCGAAGTGGCGCAAGGATTGCAAGTCCAACTTCTTGAGCTTCGATCTCTGCTTTACCAGTACGGCGAAGGCTCTCTTCAACGCGCTGGGCCAATAGGACTAGATCATCTTCGCCGACTGGGCGACCTTGGCAGGCTTTACGTACGCCGACCAAAACTTTTTCACGAGCAAATGGCTCGGTTGCGCCACTTCGCTTGATGATGTTGAGGAGTGCGACCTCTTGAGTTGAAAAGCGCTCGCCACATTGTGGGCATTCGCGGCGACGGCGAATCTGTGTGCCATCTTCAACCGGACGAGAGTCGACGACTCGAGAATCATCGTGTGTGCAGAACGGGCAAATCATCTCGGCGTGTCTCCCTTCGAAATACTAGATATTTCCAAATTTAGATGTAATGGTGGACCGCGAAAACTACCGTAAAAACACTACTTATGGAAGTTTTACTCGCTTTGACCCCTACATATAGTGGGAACTATAAAGCAAATCTTGAGACTTTGCCTTATCAGTAGGCAAATGAGTGAATTAGGGCGTGTCGCGATCTTTAGCGCAGCGGAATACGGAGCTTCTGCCCTGCTTGAACTTCAGCTGAGGCGAGTGAGTTAACAGATGCGATCTCATCGACTAGCGCCCGCACATCCCCACCATCAGCTAAACGGGTCGCAAGTGACCAGAGGGTATCCCCAGGTGCCACGGTGACCTGGATAAAGGTCGCTGGGGCGCCAGCTTGTTCAGAGCTATTGGCTCCAGCATTAAGGCCAAAGACGCTGGCTAGGAGCACAGCGAGTGAGAGAACCAAGAGCGTGCGCACTAAGCGACCACGACGTGTTAAACGAACGCCGGACGGATTGGCCACAAACCCTTGATTTATAAGGGTTTTAGCTGGTGTTGCGTTGAGTGAAAGAGTGCTCATGGTTTTCTCCTGCTGGTACTGCTTTGGGGATTTACCTTGGGGAAGGTATTCGAACAGTTGTTCGAACAAAGCCAATTAAACCCCATGGCACCGACATCGGCAAGTTATTTTCGAACATATGTTTGATTTTTTTCTAAGGCTGTGTCACCCTGTATCCATGAGCAAAAAACCAGCGGCCAAGGCCAAAGTCACCGAACTCCCAGATCAAGCGGCAGGCGAACACGGCCTCACCGCCCGCCAGCTCAAGATCCTGCAGGTCATCAAGGCCAGTATGGACGATCAGGGCTTTCCCCCATCTATGCGTGCCATTGCAGCCGCTGCTGGCCTGAGCTCCCCCGCATCTGTTAAATACCAGCTGGAAATCCTTGAGGAAAAGGGCTTCATTACCCCCCACCCAACGCGCGGTGGCGTCCTTGAAGTCTTGATGCCAGGTGAGAAATCAGAGCTCGAAGTCGAAGCGACCAAGCAGGTTCCACTCGTTGGTCGTATCGCAGCCGGTGGTCCAATCACCGCCGAACAAAATGTTGAATCAACCTTCGCTCTGCCTGAAACTCTGGTCGGCAAGGGCAATCTATATATGTTGCAGGTCGTTGGTGAATCAATGATCGATGCTGCAATCTGCGATGGCGATTACGTTGTTATTCGCGAACAGAAGGATTGCAACAATGGCGAGATCGTTGCGGCAATGATCGATGGCGAAGCAACTGTTAAGACTTTCCAGCGCAAGGGCGGACATATCTGGTTGCTGCCTGCCAACCCTGCATTTAAGCCAATCAATGGCGATAACTGCGAGATCCTTGGCAAAGTCACTGCGGTAATGCGCAGTGTTCGTTAATTAAATAAATATAAAGTCAACGCACCCAGGGCTATTAATAACCCTGCCGCAACAATTGACCCGGTCTTTCCAATCCGCTGTGGCGCACCACCGATACCGCTGGCGCGATCTTGATCAATATCTTTAAGCACATTTATAAAGTGTGCGGCAGTTCCTAAGAGCGCTCCCCCAAGCCACATCCACACCGGCGGAGTTATATCTTTTGAGATCGCAATACAAGAAGGCAGCGCTGCAAAGGCGAGCGCAAATGGCAACCAAGAGAAGATATTAAATTTAAAGTAGAAGTTATAGGCAACTCCCATTGCAATTCCAAACATATAGACCATCCCACCTTTAAAGCCAAGCGGGCCGAGCAAATTCGCTGCAAATGAGAATGGCACCATAAAGCGCAGCCATTTCATTAAATAACCAGGCGTGATAGTCCCGGCAACTAGCGGTTTATTTAACCGGTTATGTTTTAGATCATCGGCGTAGTCA
>JBIJCP010000083.1:0-5416 GCA_044344635.1 Candidatus Planktophila sp.
ACCTACAGCGTCATACCCAATCCACACACCACGCTTAAGCAATTTGCGCGAATATTCAATATCGCGATTGGTGTCGCAATGGCCGATTAAAGTTATATCGAGATCGGCCCCAGCGGCTTCCAAAATATTGAGCTGTTCAATACCTACCTCGGTAAATAGCGCGTGCGTACCAATCGGTCGCTTTGTCTCTGCCTGAACCTTTGCCGCTGCTTCTAAGACTTTACGCTCATTAACTTTGATACCACGATGATGCGTTCCTAATTCGCCCATAATTCCAGCTTTAATATTGGTGCCTGGAAAACCGTCAACGATATGGCCGAGCATGCGATCAGCTATCTGAGCCACGCTCCATTGATCTAGCCACTCTGGGTAATACTGCTGATGGTAAAAACCGGTTCCTGCGATGATATGGACACCTGTTGCCTTAGATATTTCGGCAAGGCCTTGTGGATCTGGATGCAAGCCGTAGATTGTCTGATCAACGATCGTATTTCCACCTGCTGCTTTGTAATCGGCAACTTCATCACACATTGTTGCTAGCTCTAGTAAAACGCCGTCGGAGTTACGTCGAACATCATAGGTATCAACCAGTAGATGCTCGTGTGGCAAGATAAAACCTAATTGATCGGCAGGTACTGGGCCAAGAACGGTTTCAACGTTTTTCATAAGTCCGAGCCTAATAGAAATTACCCTGTAATACGAGAACTTCCTTCCACAATTATTTCTGGAACAGAGATGGAATTGCAGTTATCGCCAGAAATCTATCTATTTCAGATCTATTTCCATATACTTACGCAATGGCCTTTAAATTTAATGAACTTAACTGGCAAGAAATTGACCGCCTTGATCGTGACAAGACCATTTTTTTATTACCCACTGGCGCTATTGAACAGCACGGGCCACACCTTCCAGTTGATACAGATATCTTCAATTCGAGCGCTTTAGTTGAAAGCGTTGCAAAAAGTTCAGGTGGAAATGTAATTGCACTACCGCCAATTTGGTGGGGCACTTCCCCGCATCACAAGGGCTATCCGGGCACTATCTCATTGAAACTCGAGACCTTCCACCACTTACTAAACGATATTTTCTCTTCCCTTACCGCGCATGGCTTCTATAGATTTCTAATAATCAATGGCCACGGCGGCAACGCCGGGATTCTTACAGCTTCAACTGGAGATTTAAGTGAATCACTGGGTGTATCTATCCCTACTTACTCTTACTGGCAGTCGATTAAACAGGTTCTGATTGATATTGGAGATTCCGAAATAGGCGGAATGGGCCACGCCTGCGAAATGGAGACTTCTCTTGCTCTTCATCTTCGTCCAGATCTTGTTGATATGAAAGCCATCGCCCAAGACATGCCTGACGTTCGAGTTGCGCTCTCTTGTATCGATTTTCGCCAACCAGGTTTCTTAGGAATTCCGCTGGACTTCCGTCGTGATTCCAAATCTGGAGTTATGGGAGACCCAACTCTGGCAACTGCCGAAAAGGGTGAAAAGATATTTATCGCTGCGCTAGCGGCGGCGAAAGACGCTGTTCAATCACTTCTTAGCGCTGATCGAGAAGTTCTGGTCACCGAGAGATTTAATTAATGCTGGTTCTAGCAGTAAAACTTCTCTTCGCCCCCCTCTTTGTTATAGGTACCTATCTAATACAAAGAAGATTTGGCGCTCGATGGGGCGGCATCTCTATGGCTGTCCCATTTATTCTTGTACCTATTTTGATAGTTATCTACCTTCAACATGGGAGTGAATTTCTCTATGACTCAATAGTAGGCACATATGCTGGACAGATCTCACTTCTCTTCTTCATCGCTACCTACACCCGAATGGCTCCGCGGTTTAACTGGCCAATTTGCATAATTGTTTCTACATCTGTCTTTCTAATAGGCGTGGCAGTTCTGAGTCCACTAATAAATGATCTTTGGATAGGTATTGCGCTCTGGTTAATTGCTTGGACTATATCTCTGAAAAAATTCGTTGCCTACGATAGAAATGCCAAACTTCCACCTGCCCCTAAATGGGATATTTGGTTGCGCGTTGCATCAGCGCTCTTTCTAATCTTCACCATTACCCAATTTGCTGAAAACCTTGGTCCACAATTATCTGGAGCTTTTGCGACCTATCCTGTGATGACTTCAATTATGTCCACATTTAATCACTATCGCTTTGGCCCTAATTCCTCAACAGCCCTTATGCACGGACTTTTGCAATATCTTCCATTTACTTCACTCTTAATCCTTCCGCTTGGCGCGATATTAATTTAGGTAATTACCTGGAAATCGATATCTTTTCCAACAGATAACAAGTATTAAAATCTCTTGACTTAGCGATTTTCCAGAAATAGATTTGGTACTAACACGAAGAAATCGAGAGAAGGTCTGTAAATGTCTGGTCTAAGAGTCGGTGCAGCTTCGGTAAATATCAATCCACCTATGGGTTTCAGGAAAGGTGGATTTAGACTCTTTGGCGAGCCGATTACTTCAATAGATGATGATATTGAATTAGGTGTTGCAGTTCTGCAATCTAAAGGAGTCACCGTTGCGATAATCGGTTGCGACCTTGGCAACGCAACCCGAGAAGAATCAAATGAATTTAGAGATACGGTTGCAGAAATTCTGAAGATAGATCGATCCCATGTTCTCTTTAACCTCAGCCACAATCACAGCGCCGCTACCCTTAGGGGAAATAATGGCAGCCCTAGCAATGAAGAAGATCTTCCCTTAGTAAATGAATATCAAAATGGCTTGGTAGAAAAGATCGCACAGTGCACGCGATCGGCGCTGGCTAGTATGAAAGATGCGCGTATGGCGCATGCTTGGGGCGCTGCCGATCTTAATATTTATCGTAGGGAATGGAATAACGGGCAAGATATCCTGGGAGAAGTAATCGGGCACCCAGTTGACGATAGCGTTGGTGTAATTCGATTCGATGATTTAACTGGTAAAGCAATTCTCACTTTCTTTAGATTCTCTTGCCACCCAGTCGTTAACGGCGCTGCCTCAACAACGCTATCTGCAGATTTTCCAGGACCAGCTCGCAGATTGGTTGAAGAGAAGGTTGGCGGTATAGCAATATTCCTGGCGGGTTGCGGCGGCAATGTAAATCCAAAGGTTGGTATTGGATACGAGAAAGATTGCAGCGAATCGGTTTACCGCGTTGGTACTGCGCTGGGGGCCGAAGTTGTGCGGGTCGCACTAGGGTTAAATACTCATCGCTTCCAAAGTGATCGAACCACCCTTAATAACGTGCCGAATATTCTCTTTAAGCCATGGCAAGCGCGTACTGATCATCCCGAGGTAACGCTGGCGGGTGCTGAAGAGATAGTTAAATTTAGATTTTCGCCGCTACCTGATGAAAAATATCTGCGAGATCAAGAAGCGCATTGGCGAAAAGAGATCGAAGAGCGAACAGCACGCGGTGCGCTCTCTTGGGAGATTCGCCTTGCCAAGACAACTTATGCTTGGGTGGCAGCGACGCTAGCCAGGCTAAGTGACCCAAATCCAACTGATGATTTCCTAGCGCACGCAATACGTATTGGAGATATCGCTCTGGTTGGTCTTGGCGTAGAAGCTTTCTTTCAAACTGGAGAAGAGATTCGCGCTAAATCACCGCTACTCGATGCTTTTGTACTTGGTTATTCAAACGGAACAATTATGTATCTGCCTAGAAAAGAAGATTACCCACCAGGCGGATGGAAGTCTCCGAATCAGCATGCGCTACCGGATTTACTTCCTCAGGTTTACTGTCAACCGGCGCTCTGGCACCCTGATTCAGAACAGGAAGCGGTTGCAGCAGCTCTACGCGCGCTAGAGCGAGTGACTAGCGCTTAGTTATTTGCTTTAAATAATTGATTTAGCAGTACGATCGATTCAGCGGCGATCATCTCCCCCGCTTCAGGTGCAAATGGAGCAGGATGCCCGTATCCACGTTGTGCAACTGATGGTTCGTAACCACCATAAGGATATTCCGCGCGGGTAGAGATATAACCTAAAACTCCTTGGCAGTAACCAGCAAAAATCGTTGCTTTAAATGGCGATGCTTGCCTTACTTCATAACCAATCTCAGTAAAGACTTCTCCCGGAGTTCCGACAACAGCAACATCGCCAAGGCGTGCCACCCAGAGTTCTCCCTCAACGAAAGTAGGTAGTGATGTCGTTGCTGATAATTTAACGAATTTCTCAAGCCAAGCGATGTGATAGCCGATTGGATTTAATACTTCACGCCCCGCACCTGCCGCTCTCTTCCCTTCAAAATCAGCCTTCTTCGCTGCTAGCTCTTCTTGCATCTCACTAACGCTCATCGCGGGATTTAGTGGCAGTTGCAGCACTTTTCTAATAGATGCAATTGATTGGGTTGGTTGTGGCGACTTAACTCGTTTGCGATAGAGCGCAATTGGGGTGACTGATCCATATGCGATTCTCTCGATTTCCATCTCTCTTGGCTCAGCATCGACCACTGCATGCACTGCCTCAAGTCCAAGGCGATTGCCCATCAGAATTTCTGGACCAGGATGATCAAAGAAGGCTTCCAGGGGAAGAATATTTCCGGCAGCTCCTTGAAGGAATAAGCAGATACCACCACGGATTAACTCCACTTGGTTGCGAAGTGGTCCAATAAAATCGCTGCCACTGTAGGGAACTTCTCCGCCGAGTGAGACTGGGTGACAACCAAAACCTACAAGTGTCGCTATCGCATCTCCAGAAAGGCTATCGATTCTAATTGTAGGCACTTCTTCATCAATAAAGTTCTCTTTATTCCACCCGAGAATTGTTCTTCCATCTTCGGTACGTTCTCTGCGGTTGACGGCAATTCCCGGTGCAATACCTGTTCCACCTGAAATTCGCGCCGGCTTCAATCGCGCCATCGCTTTGACGACAGCGCTGGCGTAATCAAATGGGAGCCGCTCAAAATAGGCGATCTCACCAGGAGTCAGCTCTGCATATTCTCCGTGTAACTTCTCGCGATGTTCTCTTGGCCACAATCCACCGTGCGAGTGGCTTACGTTTAAAAGGATAGAGTCGTAACTAATGCCAGATGTGATTGAGATCGTGGATCTAATTCGATCTGCGAAGTAAGGATCGATATTTGCTAAATCCGCAGTGAGGATTGCTAATTGGGTTGCGCCATTGGTGATTACGACAGCGCGAACTTGGCATTCATCGAGTGAATCCCGCACAGCGAAGGCGCGACGGACAAAACCTTGGGGGTCTGCAGGCAGCGGTGGGTCGATGTTTACAACGGCTGCTCCAGCGAGTAGTTCTGCCATCAGACACCTCAATCAAGGGTTTGAGTTATTGGAAAGGTTTCCAGTAGTGTAAATCATGCAATTTGCATAGGTCAATGGCTAGCAAGCGCTCTAGCATATTTCTAATTTGATTAGAGAGAAGGTTGTCATATGGATGGAAATCTTCGTC
>JBIJCP010000011.1:0-17657 GCA_044344635.1 Candidatus Planktophila sp.
CGCTTCCTTGTAATTTCCCATGCGTAAACGTGTTTGAATCTCTCCACCGGGACAACCGGTAGTTGCGATTAAGCCATCGGCATATTGCGAGAGTAGTTCGCGATCCATCCTAGGCTTGTAGTAATAGCCTTCAAGTGAGGCGAGAGATGAGAGCCGAAAGAGATTTTTTAGGCCGTGATTGTTTTCGGCAAGGATCGTCATGTGCGTATACGCGCCACCGCCAGAGACGTCATCATCTCCACCGCTCGCCCACTGAACACGTTTCTTGTCGAAGCGTGATTCTGGAGCAACGTAAGCTTCAATTCCTATGATTGGTTTTACTCCAGCCTTGGTGGCTTGCTTATAAAATTCAAAAGCTCCAAAGACGTTTCCGTGATCAGTCATCGCGATCGCCGGCATTTCCAGGCGCGCTACTTCATCAATTAGATCCCCAACGCGCGCAGCACCATCGAGCATTGAGTACTCAGTGTGCACGTGCAGATGCACAAAAGAGTCTTTTTTGCTCACGGGTTTTGGGTTTGAAGTAGTCACAGTTTCTCAATAATAGTCTCTAGTTAAGGCAGCACCGCATCGGAGAGTAAGGCTAAACAAGCCTGAAGGTCGGGTGCATATGGAGAGTTAAATACCAGCGGCTGCTTAGTTACGGGGTGGGCGAAGCGAAGTTCTAACGCATGTAGCCAAGGGCGCGACATCTTTAGGGATTTACCAAGTACTGGATCTGCGCCATAAGTTGTATCACCAACTAGCGGGTGATTTAAAGCGGAGAAGTGAACGCGAATTTGGTGGGTGCGACCAGTTTCGAGTTCGACTTTTACTAGCGAAACCGATCTATAGAATTCAATAACTTCGTAATGTGTGATGCTCTCTTTGCCTTCGGCGACAACTGCAAAGCGATGATCCTCTTTTGGGTGGCGATCAATCGGGGCATCAATAGTTCCGGTTACTGGATCCATATGCCCTTGCACCAAGGCGTGATAAATCTTCTCAACTTCGTGATCTCTAAATAAATCTTTTAGCGTCGTGTAAGCGCGATCTGTTTTTGCAACAATCATTAACCCACTGGTGCCAACATCAAGGCGATGCACGATTCCGGCTCGTTCGGCAGGTCCGGAAGTTGAGATTGTGTAACCTGCGGCGGTTAACGCACCTACAACGGTTGGACCCATCCATCCTGGGCTCGGGTGTGCAGCGCAACCAACTGGCTTATCTACTACGACAATATCTTCATCATCGTAGACAACTCTTAATCCATCTAGCGGAGTAAGCGGAATTGGATCTTGATTGATTGGCTCGGGCATTAGAACTTCGATTACTTGTCCACTAGTTACTCGCTCTGATTTAGTCATAGCGCGACCACTGGTTCGAATATCGCCATCTTCTAGTAAGCGCACGATTGCGGTACGCGATAGGCCTAAAACGCGAGTGAGTGCGCTATCTATACGCTCACCCGCGACGCCCTCAGGAACGCTTAACGTGCGCGCTTCGCGTGACATTTAAGCCCCCGTCGGTGAAACATTGCGGATTGAAAGAATCACAGCAATTGATGCTGCGACCACAATAGCGCTATCGGCCAAGTTAAATACAGGCCAATTGGGTATTTGAATCCAGTCGATCACGTGGCCCACAAAGAAGCCCGGCTCTCGGAAAATTCGATCAGAGATATTGCCAAGAATTCCACCTAAAGCGAGCCCTAAAACTATCGACCAGCCTTTAGAAGTTATCTTTGCAGAGTAATAAGCGATAACTCCAACAACTGAAATCGCAAAGAGAGTCAACATAATGGTGAACCCTTCTGCCAAACTAAATGCCGCCCCTGGGTTTTTGTAGAGCGTTAACTGTAGAAATTCGCCAATAACATTTACTGGGTTTCGCGAGTCAAGTGAATTAAGCGCCCAGCTCTTGGTAGCAAAATCTAGGAGCCAAACCACCCACGCGATCGCGTAAAGTCTCTTCCAGTGCTTGGCAGGAAGGCGCACTTTAGCGCCGCTCTTCCTTCTGCTTGCAGATCATGCAGAGGGTCGCTCTAGGGAAGACTTGTAGCCGTGCTTTGCCGATTGCATTTCCGCACTCTTCACAATTTCCATATGTCTTGTTATCGATTCGATCTAGCGCGCGCTCAGTCTGCAAGACCATATCGCGCGCATTAATGACAAGGGACATTTCGTGTTCGCGCTCGAAAGTCTTTGTGCCAGAATCTGCTTGATCATCGCCGGCGCCTTCACCAGAATCTGAAATCAACTCGTTCATCTCTGCTTCGACCACTGCCAGTTCTTGTTGTAGGCGCGCTAAATCTCTAGCAATCTCAGTACGAATTGCCTTCAACTCTGATGCAGTCCAAGGAGCTTCGCCATCACTTGCGGTAACTGGAGTTGGCGCGGCTTTAATCGGCTTAAGTGGAGCAATTTTCTTACCACTCTTGACTGGCCGAGGTGGTGGGGGCATTACTAGGCGGCGCTCTTCAATTACCGGAGTTGTTATAGGCGCTACTACCGTTGCAACGCTAACAGTCTGTGATTTCTCATCAACGGTAAGAGTGGTCTTGCCAACTTTAGAGGGGAATGGACGTCCCGGCGCTTTCTTAGCTGCTGCCTTCTTCGCTGCGGCTTTCTTAACTGGCGCTTTCTTAGCTGCTGCCTTCTTCGCTGCAGCTTTTTTAGCTGGCGCCTTTTTCGCTACTTTCTTCGCTAATTTTTTTGCAGGAGCTTTTTTAACCGCTTTCTTTGCAGGGGCCTTCTTTGCAGAGGCTTTCTTTTTTGCTGGCACGCCGCGCACCTTATGCGCTTTTAGCGCTAAGACCAACTTTGCCACTCAAGCCCAACCATTTTTTTACCTCGCTGGAGTGCATTGGCCTGAGATAATTCTCAGACTGGCGGGCGTTAGACTCTCCCCCTTATGACTATCCGCCCAGTACCTGCTCAGATCGATCTCCCAGCAATGGAGCGTTCGATCTTGGATTTCTGGCGCGAGCATAAGATATTCGAAGCGAGCACCGCCGCCCGAGTGAGTAGTCAGCCTTGGACTTTCTATGAAGGCCCGCCAACTGCAAATGGCATGCCTGGTACCCACCACATTGAAGCCCGCGTATTTAAGGATGTCTTTCCTAGATACCAAACGATGAAGGGGAAGTACGTAACTCGTAAGGCTGGTTGGGATTGTCACGGTCTTCCTGTTGAGATTGCAGTTGAGAAAGAGTTGGGTTTCTCCGGAAAAGGTGATATTGAAAAATATGGAATCGCTGCTTTTAACGAAAAGTGTCGCGATTCTGTTACTCGCCACGTAGGCGCATTTACAGGTATGACCAACCGCATGGGGTTCTGGGTCGATTTTGATCAGGCTTATTGGACGATGGCTCCTGAATATGTGGAGAGCGTTTGGTGGAGCCTCAAGGAGATTTGGAAGAAAGGTCTCTTAGTTCAAGATCACCGCGTTGCGCCATATTGCCCTCGTTGTGGAACGGGTCTATCAGATCACGAACTTGCGCAAGGTTATGAAACGGTTACTGATCCATCGGTATATGTCCGCTTTCCAGTGACATCGGGTGAGCTCGCCGACCTCGGTGCTGCGCTCTTAGTTTGGACAACTACGCCTTGGACCTTGGTATCAAATACCGCAATCGCGGTTCACCCTGAAGTCGACTATGTCGTCGCTGAAGTAACCGTAGAAGATGCGAAAGAGATTTTAATCGTTGCACAACCACTTCTATCTGCGCTAACAGGTGAAGTTAAAGCCTTGAAGATAGTCAAAGGAAGAGATCTGGAGCGCGTAACTTACCAGCGGCCATTGGATTTGATTGATATCCCGGATTCTCACTTTGTCGTGCTTGCCGATTATGTGACAACCGAAGATGGAACCGGACTCGTACACCAATCACCCGCCTTTGGCGCAGATGACCTTGCAGTCTGTCGCGCATATGGATTACCAGTAGTAAATCCGATTGCGCCGAATGGCACTTTCTTGAGTGAGGTTCCCTTAGTCGGCGGTCTCTTCTTTAAAGATGCCGATAAAACTCTGGTGAAAGAGTTGAAATCACGTGGAGTGTTGTACAAGCATCAACCATACGAACACCCATATCCACATTGTTGGCGCTGCCACACCGCTCTTATTTATTATGCGCAGCCATCTTGGTATATCCGCACGACCTCCATAAAAGATGAACTAATCCGCGAAAATAACCGGACAAATTGGTACCCCGAAACCATTAAGACCGGTCGATATGGAGATTGGTTAAATAACAATATTGATTGGGCGCTTTCTCGTAATCGCTATTGGGGTACACCCCTACCGATTTGGCGCTGTGAGGAAAAGCATGAAGTATGTGTTGATTCACTAAAGGAGTTAGGCGATCTCGCTGGCAAGGAGCTCTCTAAGTTAGATCCCCACCGACCATTTGTTGACGACATCACCTTCCCTTGCGCGACTTGCGGCAAAGAGATGGTTCGGGTCCCGGAAGTCATCGATTGTTGGTATGACTCGGGAGCGATGCCATTTGCCCAGTGGGGCTATCCACATAAGCCTGGCTCAGTAGAAAAGTTTAAAGCCGCCTATCCCGCTGATTTTATTTGTGAAGCGATTGATCAAACTCGCGGTTGGTTCTATACCTTAATGACGATCGGTACCTTGGTCTTCGATCAATCCTCCTATAAGAACGTGCTCTGTCTGGGACATATCTTGGATAAAGATGGCCGCAAGATGAGTAAGCATCTCGGAAATGTTATTGAGCCTATTGCTCTTATGGATCAACACGGCGCCGATGCAGTGCGTTGGTACATGCTCGCAGCAGGTTCTCCTTGGTCGGCTCGTCGCGTAGGACACGATGCAATAAGCGATGTTGTCAGAAAGACCCTGCTTACTTACTGGAATACGATCTCTTTCCACACTTTATATGCCCAATCTTCTAACTTCGATATCTCACAAATACCAGCGGTAAAAGATCGCTCAATGATGGATCATTGGATTCTAAGTGAATTAAATTCTTTAATAGCTGAAGTAGACCAGGCTTATTCGGAATTTGATTCGCAGAGCGCTGGGCGAGTACTAGCTCGCTTTATTGATGATCTATCTAACTGGTATGTGCGTCGCTCGCGTCGCCGGTTCTGGGATGGAGATTTGGCAGCGCTCGGGACTTTACATGAATGTCTAGTCACACTTACTCAACTTCTCTCCCCAATGGTGCCGTTTATCACCGAACATGTTTGGCAAGAGCTAGTTAAGCCAGCAGATCCTTCCGCTGCAGATTCTGTGCACCTAACCGATTTTCCAATCGCGGATAAGGCCCAGATAAATCTAGAACTTAACGCGCAGGTTGCGCTTACTCGCCGCATTGTTGAGTTAGGTCGCGCTGCTCGAGCAGAGTCCGCCATCAAAATTCGTCAACCTCTACAACGGGCGCTCATTTCTGCGCCGGGATGGGCCAAGCTCCCCAAAGATATGCGTGGCCAGATCGCTGATGAGTTAAATGTGATCGATCTTGCTGATATCGCAGATGCCGATGGGGATCTAGTAAATATCTCGATTAAAGCAAATTTCAAGACTCTCGGAGCCAAGTACGGCAAGTCAGTGCAAGAGATTTCCAAAGCGATCGCAACCACCGATGCGACCCCACTGGTCAAGCAATTGCGCAGATCTGGTATTGCCAAGGTCGGCGATTGGGAGATCGAACTCAGCGATTTAGTTGTCACTGAAGTACCTAAGAGCGGCTGGATGGTTGCCAGCCACGAGGGTGAATCTGTCGCGCTCGATCTTGCCTTAACTCAGTCGCTAATCGATGCCGGCAATGTGCGGGAAGTTATCCGCTTTATTCAGGAACGCCGCAAGAGCGATGGCTTTGAAATTTCAGATCGAATCAAAGTTCGGTGGAATGTAGATCCTGCTATTGCTGCTGCGATCGCAGACGCTGCTGGTCATATCAGTGATGAGGTTCTTGCTCTGGAGTTTACTCATGACCAAACTCTTCCCGCAGGCGAGAATGATCTAGCGATGAGTGTGGTCTTAGTTAAAGCTTAGAGTGCCGTTGGAAATTAGAGCACGGTCGCAATAACGCCCTGGAGCAGGCTAATTGCGATGAGAATTACGATGAAAGATAGATCAAGGGATGCGCCACCTATTTTTAGTGGTGGCACAAAGCGTCCTACAAATTTCATCGGCGGATCGGTAAGCGCATATATAAATTCAAAGAAAGCGATTAAGAATGAATTTGGGCGCCAATTGCGGGCGAATAGGCGCGCATAATCAATAATTAAGCGAATAAAGAGCGCATATTTAAATAGGTCGAGCAGGGTTATCAGCAAGTTTGCAATCATAGGGAATCTACTATTTCGCTATAGATTATGACTGGTTAAAGAAGCTAGCCTGCGCCGCCGCTGTCTTATCTTCGCTGCTCACATTTACATTTGCAGGTGAGAGAAGAAATACCTTATGGCTAACTCGCTCGATACGACCATGCAGGCCAAAAACCAGACCGCTAGCAAAGTCCACTAGGCGCTTGCGCTCTGACTCTTCCATATCATCAAGATTTATGATTACTGGATTTCCTTCGCGGTAGTGCTCACCCATTTTGCGCGCTTCGCTATAAGAACGCGGTTGCAAAGTGATGATGTGATAATTAGCTTCAGCTTGTGTTGATGACGCAACTGCAAGCGTTGAGCCAACGACAGTTACGCCGGCGCGATCACGCGCAGGGCGTGAAAGTTCGCGAGTTGGACGTTCTGCTCGTGCTGGAGTTGTTTCGCCTTGAGCTTGTTCATCGGTATCTACCAAACCGAGATAGCCCATCATTTTATTGAGTGCTGACATAGGTAAAGGTTAGGGGTGATCGGGGCGAGAGCCGAGGATTTGGCTACCTATACGCAGATGTGTCGCACCATGGGCTATAGCTACTTCAAAATCAGAACTCATTCCGGCGGATAGTAATTTCGCCTCCGGAAAACTCTTGGTAAAGCCTTGTTGGATATCAGAGATATCTGAGAAAGCGCGTTGATGTTCATAGGAAGCTGGAGGCACGCACATCAGCCCAGCCAAAGTGATATTGGGTAACTGAGAGACTTTTTCGGCAAGGGCGAGGATTTCTGAAGCAGCGACTCCCCCTCGGTCAGGTGCCCCATCTAAAGATATTTGGAGAAAGATGGAAATATCTTTATCGAGCTCTGCGCAGATACGCGATAACTTCTGTGCATGCTCTGCTGAATCAATGGAGTGAATAAAAGTGGCCCAATTTACAATTTCGCGCAGTTTTCTGCTCTGCACTTGTCCCTGAAAGTGCCAGATCCCAGCAACCTCAGCAGATTTCTCGCTACCTTCATCGCTACGATTTTCGCCGAAGTTATTTACTCCTAAATTGTGCAATGTAACGACATCACTTATTGGATAGGTCTTGGTGACTGCAATCAAAGTGATCTCATCCAAAGAGCGACCCGCGCTAGCCGCCGCTTCAGATATTCTCTCATTAACGTTATTCAAGCCCTTTGCGATTTCATCTGTGCGCGCGCTCATAGCCTGACCAACCCTGCCTGTCTGCCGGTCACGCCATCGCGGCGGTACGAAAACAAATCACTATCTTCAACGGTGCAGCGACTCTGCACGGAATTTACTGATATCCCAACGCTTTGTAGATCAGCAGTCAACGCCTTCGGCAGATCGAGGGCAAGTGAACCTGAACTTGTTCGCGAATCTGCCAATGGATACTGAGTAATTACCTCACGATAAATATCTGCAGATACTTCATAACAACTTCCACAGATAGCAGGTCCTAGCGTTGCCGAGATTTCTGATGCTCCCATTTCGCGCATCACCTCGGCTGTCTTCAGGGCAACTTGATTTAACAATCCTCGCCTTCCTACATGAACTGCCGCGACTGCTTCATGCGAAGTCAAGATCAAGGGAATGCAATCAGCCACCATAACTGCCAAGGTAATTCCAGAAATCCCAGTTACGAGTGCATCTGCAGTAGGCGCTTGTTTAGATACGGCCTCGATTATTGCGATCCGATCACCATGCGCTTGGCTCATAAATTGAATGGGGCCGTGTAAGACTTCGACAACTTGTCGATTCTGCAAAACAGCGGCGGAAGCATCACCGACGTGATCTCCCAAATTTAGCGATGAGTAAACCCCTTGGCTCACTCCCCCCTGGCGGTCTGTAAATGTAACGAGCATCGCAAACTCACTCGCAGATGGAGTGGGCCACTGTTACTTCATGAAATCAGGTACGTCGATCTCATCTTCAGCGACCAGATCTTCGAAGGTAACTCGCTTACGTGGGGCGGTGTTATCAAGATCTAGCGCAACCGAGATGGGATCGTTAGCTGGAATTGGATCTGCGATTCCAGTCAAAGCCGAGGCGTCAATTACCGGCATTGCAACCTTCTTGGGTTGGCCACCATCAAAGCCAGCGGCAATAACAGTGACGCGAACTTCATCTCCGAGAGCATCATCGATTGTGGTTCCGAAGATGATTCGCGCATTTGGATGAGCTGCCGCTTGAACTAGTTCGCAAGCCTCGTTGATTTCAAAGAGACCTAGATCGGAACCACCGGCGACAGAGAGAAGAACTCCCATTGCGCCATCTATAGATGCTTCAAGTAGCGGGCTAGATATCGCTAATTCTGCGGCACGAGTTGCTCGATTATCTCCACGCGCTGATCCGATGCCCATTAGCGCCGAACCAGCATCGGTCATAACCGTCTTAACATCTGCAAAGTCTAAGTTGATCAAACCTGGCTGAGTAATGATTTCCGTAATTCCCTGAACACCAGAGAGCAAGACCTGATCTGCCGTTTTAAATGCATCAACTGCAGTTATGTTGCGATCTGAAATTGCAAGTAAACGATCATTTGGAATAACAATCAAGGTATCGACTTCAGCGCGCAAGAGTTCGATTCCCTCATCTGCTTGTGCTGACCGAATCTTTCCTTCAAAGGAGAATGGTCGTGTAACAACACCAATTGTTAGCGCGCCCATATCACGTGCAATCTTCGCAACGATTGGTGCGCCACCTGTACCGGTACCGCCACCTTCACCGGCTGTAACAAAGACCATATCTGCGCCGCGTAAAATCTCTTCAATATCTTCTGTGTGATCAATCGCTGCTTGGCGTCCCTTTTCTGGAGCAGCGCCAGCACCGAGTCCTTTTGTAGATGCACGACCGATATCTAATTTAACATCGGCATCACTCATCAATAAATGTTGCGCATCTGTGTTAATTGCAATGAACTCAACGCCCTTTAATCCGACATCAATCATGCGATTGATTGCGTTAACTCCACCGCCACCTATACCAACTACTTTGATGACAGCTAAATAATTCTGTGGTGCAGCCACAAGTTCCTCCTTTAGAACTGTAAACCTCAACTTGAGAATTACATTTCTACTCTCTTTGATGACCGTCAACGTAAGGTGTCGAGAGCGTGAAAGCAAAGACCGACGCAAACTATTTATCGCGGCTATTTATCGCCGCTATTTATTACTCTCTAGAAAATTACTTAACGATTGGCGAATTTGGCGCTGAGACATCTATCAATCGAATTGATTTATTCTCTGGCAGATCTAGTAGAGCGCTTATAACTTTTATCTTCAGTAAAGTCTCCTCGCCATCTCCCCAAATAATCTGAAGAGATCGGTTGCCGAATTTGCCATAGATTGCGATATTGGTTGGACTTGTCGCAGTTAGGCGATCAATATCTTTGCTAAAGCTCTCCGGCATCTGCGTAAATACTTCTATCGCGATCAACCCGCTCGAAATTGATGTAGCGCTCACATTTGGTAGGCCGGGTGGGATAACGCCAGGTGCTTTAAACTCCTTACCCGAAGCATCAAGTGCCAGTTGAGGTTTCCCCAATGATGAGTAAAGGGCAACTGGAACCCTCGGATTTATATCTACGCTTACTCTGCCGTTAAACCAGTTACGTGAGATATCTGCCGACTCTACCCAATCGGTTCCTTCCAAACGATTTGATAGAGCTCTCAAATCTACGCGAGCTAATTTATATCCAAGCGGCAAATTTAGGCGCTTCGCGATCTCCACTTCTGCTGATTTGGTAGGAGTACCGTTAATTTCAACTTCCTTAACGGTTAAGAGAGTGGACCATCCCAGAAGATAAGAACCTGCTCCAAAAATAGTCAGGATAGCTGCAATCGCCATCACCACTTTTGCAGATCTGAAAGGCACTTTCCGCATCCTCAATTAAATCGCCGTGATAAACCATCGCTGATAATTGGCGCGAGTGAATTAACATCACCTGCTCCCAGGGTCACAATTACATCACCGGGTTTAGCTTTGGCAATCACCCAGTCTGATGCTTCTAGAAAGTTGGGAATGAAGTAACCATTTTCCATCTCTTCGGCGATAGTTTCCGAAGTAATGCCAGGAATTGGTTTCTCGCTCGCTGCATAAACTTCAAGTAATACAACTTGATCCGCGATACTTAGCGCTTTAGCAAATTCGCTCATAAAGGCTTTAGTGCGTGAATAACGATGTGGTTGGAAAATAACTATCAAAGATCCATCGCCGGCATATCGCTTAGCGGCGGTTAAGGTCACCTCAACTTCGGTTGGATGATGCCCATAGTCATCAATGATACGAATTCCGTGGACGGTCGCCTTCAACTCAAAGCGTCGCCCCGTACCGTGGAAGCTAGCCAGCCCAGTTAGCATCTCAGCAGCTGGTGCGCCAAGCGATAAGCCCATAGCAAGTGCTGCACCAGCATTTAAAACGTTGTGGAGGCCGGGAACCTGCAGTGACAAGTTACCTATCGCACGACCCTTCCAGAGAACTCGTGAGGTCGATCCCATCGGCAGCAAATTAATTGAATCAATAAATAGATCTGCTCCCATCTCTGTCCCATATGAAATCAGCTTCGGGCCGAGAACGTTGCTTGCTAAGTGCGCTGAACCTGCATCATCGGCGCAATAAACTAGGTGCCCATCCTTTGCGATAGTTGCAGCAAAATCAGAGAAGGCTCGTGTTACATCAGCTTCGGTTGCAAAGTAATCAACATGGTCGTGTTCGACGTTGGTGACTATCGCTGCAAATGGGCGGTACTCGATAAATGAGCCATCGGATTCGTCAGCCTCTGCCACAAAGAGGCCACCTGTTCCGCGATGGGCATTAGAACCGGAGGAAGTTAGGGTGCCACCGATCGCAAATGAAGGATCTAAGCCACAAGCTTGAAGAGCGACCGTGAGCATCGAAGATGTCGTCGTCTTGCCGTGTGTGCCTGCTACCGCAATGCTACGTGAGTCAGACATCAGAATCGCTAACGCTTGCGCTCTAGTCAGGATCGGCAGATTTAACTCGCGGGCACGAGCTAACTCCACATTGCTTTGGCTGATCGCCGTTGAATAAATAATAAAATCTGCACCATCTACGTGCTGGGCCAGATGTTCCGGAAAAACTTGAGCGCCTAAGGTTCCAAGCGCGCTTAGCACCGAAGACTCTTTCGCATCAGAACCTGATACTGCGATTGCGTGTGATAGCGCAATCCGCGCTAAGCCACTCATTCCGGAGCCACCGATTCCGATGAAATGAAGGCGCTTATCCTTCCAACTATCTAAATCAATTGGTCTCATCGGCGCTTCCCAGATAAAGTAAATTCCATCAAGTTAACGATCTTCTCGCTAGCGTTGATATCGCTCTCCGAACCTGAAATTGATGAGCTCTTTGACTTGCTTAGAAGTCGATTAAAATTGTTAGCTATCCACGCCGGCGTAAAGAGCTCTTGGTCGATGATTTCACCACGACCTTGGGAGATCACCTGGCTGGCATTAAAACGTTGTTCACCATTTCCGATTGGGAGCGGAATAAAGAGCGCATATCTCCCCAAGGCATTTATCTCAGAGCACGAGATAGCCCCGCTGCGGCTAATGATTAGATCAGCAGCCAAATAGGCAGTTGCCATATCCTCAATATATGCGGTCGCTTGATAGCGCTCCTGCGCCATTGGGAGTGAATTCAATTTTCCAACCCCGTGTAAGAGTTGAGCGCCGCTAGAAAGTAGCGTTGGAAGAGATTTTTCGATAACTGAGTTAAGCGCTAATGAACCCTGTGAGCCAAAGAAGGCGAGCACCAGCGGATCGCTTGGAGAAAATCCTAAATTTGATTTCGCATTTGCCCGCGCTTTCGCCCAGTCTTTGCCACTCTTGCTCAAGGCTTGCGCCACATCAGATCGCAAAGGAATCCCGGTGATCAAAGCACGACTTAGCGCACCCTTGGCAACTGGCTGCGCAACTGCAACGCTTTTGGTAAGGCGCGCACCTAGGCGATTGGCGAAACCAGGTTTGGCATTGGCTTCGTGCACAACAAATGCGATCCCAAGTGATTTCGCTGCTAAATATGCGGGAGCCGATACATAGCCGCCAAATCCAATAAGTAAATCTGCACCTTTAACAACTCTGCGCGCCGACATAAATGCCCCTAGAAAAGCTAGTGGTGCGCTAAATAGAGAGAGTGAGACCTTGCGAGGCATAACCACTTTAGGAATTTTATGTAATTTAAAATTGGCAGCTGGTACCAATTGATTTTCTAAGCCCTTGGCAGTGCCGATGAATTCCAAGGTATCCTGGGGATACTTACTTTGCCAGAGTCGAGCTATCGCTAGAGCAGGCTCAACATGTCCTGCCGTTCCACCGCCAGCGAAAATTATCTTCATGATGTGCGTAATCTACGCCGTTCAATCGCCTTTTGTAATTCAATCTTTACCGCCGGATCGCGTAAAGCGCTACCAAAGATATAGCCCAATCCGATATATAACGAGATCAAGGCAGAGCCGCCATAGGAGACAAATGGAAGCGTTACACCAACTACTGGTATCAGGCTGGTAGCGGAACCGACGTTAAGAATAGTTTGCACTGCAATCCAACTTCCGATTCCTGCTCCGACATAGCGTGACATTGGATCTGTGCAACGAAGTGAAATTTTAAAGATTGAGAAAATCAGCGCAACCAGCAAGGCGAGTACAACCAAGGTTCCAAGTAAACCTAGCTCCTCGCCAATTACCGCAAAGATAAAATCGGTATGCGCTTCGGCAAGATTCCCCCATTTTTGCCGACTTCCTCCCAGGCCTACTCCGAAAATTCCTCCGCTCGCTAAGCCCAGCAAACTATGCGCTGGTTGCCAGCCTGCATTTTTATAATCTTCCGGAGCGAAGGGATCTAGGACAACGAGAAAACGATCAAGGCGATATCCGGCAGTTGCGATCAGGACGGCGAGAGCGACCGCACCTACCGCAACAATTGAACCCAGAACACGTAATTCAATTCCTGATACAAAGAGTAAGCCCCCTAGTATCGCGGCGATCACACACGCAGTACCGAGATCGCGACCAAGCATCACTAAGAACATAACGAGAAGAAAACCAGGTCCAATCAAGAGAAAGACATTTACTCGCGTCTTTCCATTAACTTCCTTGTTGGCCAACATCAGACTTGCCCAGAGTATTAAGAGGAATTTTGCTAACTCGCTAGGTTGGATATCTACAAAGGGTAGGGCGATCCAGTTGGTATTGCCATTAACAGTCTTACCGATACCTGGAATTTGGGGCAGCAAAAGGAGTATCGCTGAAATCAACAATCCAAAACGTGCCAACAGACGCCATTGCGCGATAGACCGCTGTGAAAGAAAAATGGCAAGGGGAATTGAGATTAAAAAGAAAGTTAGCTGGCGCAGCACGATCGCAACTGCATTGCCTCTTGTATCAAGTGCATGGATTGATGAAGCAGAGAAGACCATAATTAGGCCAATTAGCGATAGTGAGAGCGCACTAATGGCCAAGATATAGAAGTTATTGACAGGCTTTGCTAGAAAACTCTTGGACTTAGTACTCATGCGTGCTCCTTTACGACCGCTTTTGCAAATCTCTCACCGCGATCGGCATATGAAAGAAATTGGTCCATTGATGCACAAGCAGGGGCTAGCAATACCGTGTCCCCAGTTGTGACGCACGCCTTGGCCGCTCTCACAACCGCTTCCATCAAAGAGTTATCTGAGCCGCCTCTTTGGTAAGAGTCAGGGGTATCGATAAAAACGATCTCAACATCCGCAGCGTGGGCGCGAAGTTCTTGGGCGATCAATTCACGATCTGCGCCAATCAAGATTGCGACCTTGATGCGAGATTTGCAACGTTTCACCAGATCTGCCATTTGTGCACCTTTGGCTAATCCACCCGCGATCCAAATCGCCGACATCGTCCCCATCAAGGATGCGGCGGCAGCATGCGGGTTGGTCGCCTTAGAGTCATTGATCCAATTGATCCCATTACTTTCATAAACGCTCTCAATGCGATGACGATCTGGCTTAAAGTTTTGTAGCGCGTGACGAATCGACTCGTGTGAAACGCCAATAGCGCGCGCTAATCCCGCTGCTGCTAAAGCATTTGCAACGTTGTGCGGAACTGTTGGCACTACATCTACAACCTCAGCGATCATCGCCGCTTCTTGTGGGTCGCTAACAAAAGCACGATCCACCAAGAGCTCTTCAACGATTCCAATTTCACCTGGACCTGGAGTATCTAACGAAAAGAAGACTTTTCTGCCTTGCCAATTAGCCGATCTTGATACCACTTCGCCATCATCGCCATTAAATATTCCGGTACTCGCCCGATCCAAAATCGCCATCTTTGCTTGCGCGTAGGCGTTGAAGCCACCGTGCCAATCAAGGTGATCTTCAGCGATATTTAAAATTGATACGGCAACAAATGTCGCTTCCCGAATCCAGTGAAGTTGAAATGAGGAGAGCTCTAAAACGAGAACCTCATACTTTTCGGCGCTTTCTACGCTCTCGATGACCGTTGTGCCAACGTTTCCACAGGCTATCGCTGAAACGCCGCCGGCTCGGAGCATCGCAGCAACCATCTCTACTGTTGTCGTCTTGCCATTCGTTCCAGTTAGCGCCAACCAACGTTGGTTTGGCACCAGTTCTCCGCGAAGTTGCCAGGCGAGATCGACCTCATTTAATAATGGGATCTCATTCTTTTTTGCTGCAGTGATTAATGAGTGATCGGATTTCCAACCTGGTGAGATGACTATTCCATCGAAATTTTCTGCGCTAAAAGATTTGGTGGGGGCGACGGTAAAGCCTGCTGTTTCGGTGACTAGATCATCAGCTAAAGATATTTCTGCTCCTCGCTTGGAAAGCGAATTTGCGACTGCTATCCCTGTTACTCCCGCACCAAGAATGAGAATTTTCTTACCTGCAAAATTAGTGGCCATAACGCGCCGTACCTACTGCGTGACCCATTGCGCATAAAAGAGGCCGAGGCCCAGCGCGACACATAGCCCAGCGATAATCCAGAAGCGCAACACAATGGTGACTTCGCCCCAACCCATTAACTCAAAGTGGTGTTGCAGTGGCGCCATCTTAAAGATGCGTTTTCCCCCAGTGGCTTTAAAGTAGACAACTTGCAAGATCACTGATGCGCTAATAATTACAAAGAGCCCGCCTAGTGGAATAAGTAAAAGTTCGATTCGAAGCGATGTTGCAATACCAGCAAGTGCTCCACCTAACGCAAGGGATCCGGTATCTCCCATAAAGATCTTGGCAGGTGAGGCATTCCACCAGAGGAATCCCGCGCACGCCCCAGCCAGAGATGCAGATAAGACCGCTAAATCGAGTGGATCGCGGACCAAGTAACAGTTTTCTACAGGCGCGATCGCACAACTCTGTCCAAATTGCCAAACTCCAATCAAGATAAATGCAATGAAAGTCATCACAGCGGCGCCAGTTGCTAATCCATCTAGCCCATCTGTGAGATTAACGCCGTTACTCGTAGCCGTAACCATAAGAACTACCCAAACAATTACCAATCCCGCACCTAAGACAATTGATGTATCACGAACGGTGGAGAGGTTCTCTGAAATCGGAGTTAAGCCATCGCCATCTGGAAATTGGATTCCTAGGTAGGCAAAAATTGCGGCGAAAAACACTTGGCCCAGAATCTTCTGTTTAGCATTTAAACCGAGAGATTTTTGGCGTGAGACTTTCAACCAGTCATCTAGGAAACCAACAAAGCCGAGCGATACCATCAGTCCCAGTACCAGTAACGCAGATGTAGTTACGGCGTTGCGCGTTATGGCATGCGCGATGAAATATCCTGTTGCTGCAGCAAAGATAATTATTAAGCCGCCCATAGTTGGTGTACCACGTTTGGTGTGATGCGATGAAGGGCCGTCATCGCGAATAATCTGTCCATAACCGCGCCGCGCAAGGAAACGAATCAGGACTGGGGTACCAAATAAAGATAAGAAAAAGGCGATTGAGCCAGAAATTAATATCAGTCTCATTCTGAGTTAGCGCTCCTCTTCTTCATCTATTTCCGAACTTGGTTTAATCAACCGGTTTATTTCTGCTGATATTGAGAGCGCAAGTTCTTCAAACTTTTCAGCGCGAGATGCTTTAACCAGAATTACATCCCCTGCGCTCATCTCTACGACTAATTGCAAAGCATCTTCTCTCTTTTCCAAGAGATGGATTTCAGTTGCTCCATTGAGAGCTAACTTAGAGGAGTACTCCGGAGCCCCAATGCAGACCAAATGATCTATCCCTAACTCTGAGGCAAGGGTGCCAATACCTGCGTGGTGATCTGCTGAGGACTCGCCGAGTTCGTGCATCTTTCCGAGAAATGCCCAAGATTGGCCGCCACGTTCTTGAGCAAATAGCACCAGGGTGCGCAACGCCGCCGCTGCAGATTCAGGGCTAGAGTTGTAGCTATCGTTAATCAAAATTACATTAGAGATTTCCTCGATCTCCATCCGCCACTTGCTGCGCAAATCTGCAGTCGATAACGCAACCGCAATCTGATCAATTGTTGCGCCTAACGCAGTTGCGGCGGCGGCCGCGGCCAGGGCGTTCGCTACTTGATGTATTCCAACAATTCTTAAGCCAACCGCGGCGCGACCGGCGCTTGTGACTAAATCAAAGTGTGGGCGACCTTCACGGATCTCAACATCTGTAGCGCGAACATCCGCGGATGTGGTTTCTCCAAATGTTAACAATTTGCCGGTGTGGAGAGAGCTCATTTTTGGCGTGAAATGATCATACTGTCCGAGTATTGCAATCGCATCTGGAGATAGAGAGGAAATCATCTCGGACTTTGTTTTTGCGACCGCCTCAGCGGATCCGAACTCTCCAATATGCGCAGTACCTACACGTAAGACCATGCCGATATTTGGTTTTGCCATCTCGCAAAGAAGAGCGATATCTCCCATATGGCGCGCACCCATTTCTAGAATGCAGAACTTTGTTTTTTCATCACATTGCAAAAGTGTGATTGGAGTACCTAGCTCATTATTGAAATTACCGGCTGGCGCCACAGTATTTCCTAGATTTTCTAAAATGTGATTAAGCAGATCTTTGGTTGTGGTTTTACCTTGCGAGCCAGTCAAAGCGACTACCTGTAAATCTTTGAGTTGCCTACGTACAAATGCCGCCAGCTTATTTAACGCTGCTAGTACATCTGGAACAACTATGCAACGCTCGTGGGATGGAGCGGTAACTATTGCAAGTACTGCGCCCCGCGCAAATGCATCACTGATGTAACTGTGTCCATCGCTTTTCTCGCCTTTTAGCGCCAAGAATATTGATCCTGCAATTGCTTGGGTTGAATTGAATACTGGAGCAGAAGTAACAGTTACATCTGAACCCTTTAGTTCTCCCCCCACAACTTGGGCGAT
>JBIJCP010000084.1:0-5317 GCA_044344635.1 Candidatus Planktophila sp.
CAAATGCGCGAGGTACGTGCCCGCTTTAAAGCAGTCGGCGGTATGTCGATGCCAATTCCAAAAGGACCTATGCCAAAGGGAATTCGCGTTCCAAAGCGCTGATTACTTCTGAGCCTTTCTGGTATCTACCAACTTTGTTCCACTGAGGCGCTCGTGTATTCCACGCCCATTCTCATCGTAGGTAATCGCAGTCACCACCAAAGAGAGCAAGATCGTTCGAATTAGCGCTTGCAGAGGTGTTGGGTTTGCGCCGGTGCGGAATTGAACTACTCTCAATCTGACCATTCGATGTCCTGCCGTCGCTCCCCCGAAGGCGGTCAGCAGCAAGACCTCAATGAAGAAGATGACCAGGTGTGGGAGGCGGGCCTGCGGGGCGCGCTCTGCCAGAGAACCGCTACCGCCAAAGAATCCCAGAGCTATCGCGTAGCACATCATCCAATCGATGCTCAAACCCAGGAAGCGGCGGCCCAAACTGATCTGGTGTTTCATGCAGGTGAGCCTACCGACCAGGCGATGGCGTTGCAGGTTTTACATGGCTGTAACACAGCGGTTATGCCAAATTGCCCTTAGAGACTTAGGGTTTACCCAGATCGGTCGCCCTCAATGGTGAAGGCCCGAGTAGCTCTGTCTGATGTAACCATCCGGCCTTACACTCGAAAATTCGAAGATACCAGGAGTAATGTCAATGTTTAAGAATTCTGCAGAAATTTTTGCATTTATCAAGAAGGAAGATATAAAACTTGTTGATGTTCGTTTTACCGATCTTCCAGGTATCCAACATCACTTCAATGTGCCAGTTGAATCTTTTGATGAGGCGGTCTTTACCGACGGCTTAATGTTTGACGGCTCATCGATTCGTGGCTTCCAATCAATTCACGAATCAGATATGAAGTTGTTGCCGATTCCTTCATCAGCATTTATTGATCCGTTCCGTTTAGAGAAGACGTTAGTTATTCTCTTCTCAGTTCATAACCCATCTGATAACACTCCTTACTCGCGTGATCCTCGAGGGGTTGTGGCGAAAGCAGTTGATTATCTGAAGTCAACTGGAATAGCAGATCAAGCATTCTTTGCACCCGAAGCTGAATTTTATGTTTTCGATGCAGTTCGCTTCAGAACCGGAATTAATGAGTCTTACCACCACATCGATTCTTACGAAGGAGCTTGGAATACAGGAATCGTTGCCGATCCAGATGGCACACCTAACCGTGGATACCGCACACGTATTAAGGGAGGTTACTTCCCTGTTTCACCAACTGATCAATTCGCTGATTTGCGCGATGAGATGGTTATGGAACTCGGTCGCGCTGGTCTTCTTGTTGAGCGCTCACACCACGAAGTTGGTACTGCCGGACAGATGGAGATTAACTATCGCTTCACCGACATCCTAAGCGCTGGCGATGAGCTAATGAAATTTAAATACATCATCCGCAACGTTGCTTGGGAAGGTGGCAAGACTGCCACCTTTATGCCAAAGCC
This sequence comes from Candidatus Planktophila sp., assembly GCA_044344635.1. GTDB lineage: Bacteria > Actinomycetota > Actinomycetes > Nanopelagicales > Nanopelagicaceae > Planktophila. The sequence goes on from JBIJCP010000084.1 coordinate 1,480, forward strand.
ACTCTTCGGCGACAATGGTTCAGGTATGCACGTGCACCAATCACTTTGGAAAGATGGCAAGCCACTCTTCTTCGAAGCGGGAACCTACGGCGATCTCTCAGATATGGCGCGTTGGTATATCGGTGGACTTCTAAAGCACGCACCTTCACTTCTTGCCTTCACCAACCCAACGGTTAACTCATACCGTCGTTTGGTCCCAGGATATGAAGCTCCAGTAAATCTCGTTTACTCAGCACGTAACCGTTCTGCTTGTATCCGTATTCCAATTACTGGCTCATCACCAAAGGCAAAGCGCATTGAATTCCGTTGCCCAGATCCATCATCGAATCCATACCTCGCATTCGCTGCGATGTTAATGGCAGGTATCGATGGAATCCTAAACAAGATTGAGCCACCTGCCCCAGTCGATAAGGATCTATACGAACTCGAAGGCGCAGAAGCTGCGGCGATCCCACAAGTTCCAGGATCACTTGATGCAGTTCTTGACAGCCTCGAGAAAGATCACGAGTTCCTAACTAAGGGCGGAGTCTTCAGCGAAGACCTCATCTCTACTTGGATTGAGTGGAAGCGAAAGAATGAAGTTGATTATGTTCGATTGCGTCCACACCCAGCTGAGTTTGAACTCTACTTCGATATTTAAGAGTAAAAGTAGGAAAGCCCGCCATTAACCTGGCGGGCTTTCTTACTTTTACACCTATTTTCTTGTGGTTAATTTAAATATTGCGATCGATATCAGCGCACTTGCTACTGAGGCGACAATTACAGCAAGAACAGCGATATCTTGCGTCTTTGCATCATCAAAGGCCAAGTCGGCGATAAAAATTGCTATGGTAAAGCCAATTCCGGCAGCGCTTCCAGTTGCCAATAATGAAGATGCGCCGATGCCCGCAGGTATTTCTGCAATATTTAAGCGCTTCGCAGCGATTGACGCCCCTAGAACACCAAGTGGTTTACCGACCACTAATCCAAAGAAGATACCCCAAGCTATAACCGATTGGCTCGCACCCTTAGCTGACTCTAGGGTGATAACAACTCCTGTATTAGCAAAAGCGAATAGCGGAACTACTAGGAAGGTGCTGATCGGATGGAATTTATGTTCCAGCCACTCAATAACCGAAACGCTTCCATCTTCGGCATCTTCCAAATTTGATTTACGATACGGAATATTGGGAGTCATTAAGCCAAGAATTACTCCGGCTAGCGTTGGTTGCATCCCAGTTTTATAGAGAGAGAACCACAATGCCAGAGCAAATAGCGCATAGATAAATACTGACGTGACTTTTGCTCTTTGCAATCCAGCGATCAATCCGATGGAGATAAATCCCGCAGCCAGCCACGAAAAATTTATCCCGGTCGAGTAAACAAAAGCGATGATCAGTATCGCCCCGATATCATCAATGACTGCAAGGGCGAGCAGAAATGATCTTAACGAGGCGGCAACGGTCGGCCCTAACATCGTTAACAACCCAACTGCTAAGGCGATATCCGTTGCCACGGGGACTCCCCAACCTCCTGGTGCGACCCCACCGGCGATTGCTAGATATATCAATGCTGGTACGGCCATTCCACCTACGGCAGCAAGTATTGGCAGCATCGCTTTTTTCAGAGATGCTAAATGACCAGAGGTCATCTCTCGTTTGATCTCGAGACCGACTACAAAGAAGAAGATGCTCATAAATAAATAGTTAATTACCTTAAGAATCGATAGATCAACTAGATACCAATCAGCGCCGAGAGATATCCGTGTCTCCAGAAAGTCAAAATAGTTCTTTGATAACGGTGAATTAGCGGTCAATAATCCAAGTGCAGATGCCAGCAGGATAAGTATGCCGCCAGATAATTCTCGCCTTAAGAAATCAAGTAGCGGAGAGATACGAGAGATCATTAACTCACCTTAACTTAAAGCGTTATCTTGGGCGCGAATTCTGCGTCCCGAGATGAGAATATGGCCACAAAAGCCAATTACTAGAGCGAAAATTACTCCTACATTCGCAAAGGCCCAAGGACCCTCTCTGCCTCCGATTAGGAAGAGCAAATAACCTTGCCAGGAGAGCCAGCTAGCGAAGGTATTGGTAACAAATCCCCACCCTATAAAGGTACCGATAGCCATTACGAGCAACGGGCGCCAGTTCCATAGTCCATAGCGTCCAGAAATAGAGAATAGATCGGCTTCCACAAATGGATTGCGTCTTAATAAAATATCGGAAATAAATATTGCCGACCAGGTTGCGATCGGTACGCCTAGGGTGATTAAAAATCCTTGGAATGGATAGAAGAAGTTATCTGCAATCCAGACGATGTAAATTGTTCCGGCCAGCATAATTAACCCATCAAAGGTTGCCGCAACATAACGTTTCATAGGCAAGCCAGTAGAAATGAGCGTTAACCCTGATGAGTAAAGATCTAAGATCGCGCCACCGACCAGCCCCAATATGGCAATTAGCGCAAAGAGCGCCAGATACCAAGTTGGCAAGAGCGTAGTTAACGCTCCAATGGGATCGCTGGCTATGGCATCAGCTAATTTTTTATCACTTCCGGCAAGCAGCGCCCCATAGATAACTAAGCAAATTGGCACAATAGATGCACCAAATATCGTCCAACCGACGACTGCAGAGCCAGATGTTGTGCGGGGTAAGTACCGTGAATAATCCGCTGCCGTATTGACCCATCCAAGACCGATTCCAGTGATTCCAAAGATAAGCGCCCCGATAAATCCTTGGATGCTTCCGTTTGGAATGGAGCTAACTCGCTCCCAATTAACGCTATCGACTGTCAGCGCTATATACAACAAAGTTGCCGCGACGGTAATAATGGTTAGATATTTTTGCAGGCGCATAATTACGTTATGGCCCAGAATACCGCCGTACATAGTTAGCGCCGCCGCCAGAATAAATCCCAGGACCATTGCAAGATCTTGGTCAATACCGCCCAAGCGAACGAAGATCGTCCCAGTAGCTAGCGTTGCAAGAGAAACTAAAACTGTCTCCCACCCTACAAAGACTAGATAGGAAAGAAAACTTGGGACCAGATTCCCCTTCATTCCAAATACCGCACGTGATAAGACCATAGTTGGTGCATTTGAACGTTTGCCTGCTAGAGAACTGAAGCCGACCAATAAGAAGGAAAGAAGTGTTCCGATTACCGCCGCCCAAGTTGCTTGCCAAAACGAGATTCCAAATCCAAGGAAAAATGCGCCGTAAGAGAGAGCTAAGAGCGAGACATTTGCGCCACACCATGGCCAAAAGAGAGATGATGCTCTCCCTGAGCGCTCCGCCTCAGCAATAACGTTAGTTCCGTTGAGCTCTAGATTCATATCGCTATGTTACGGCAAGGGCCGATAAATTTTTAATCGAGGAAAAAATCCAGGAGGAAATCCTTAGTGCCTGGCACAACTGAATACTTATCTAATTCGGTTACTCCAACTGAAGCTAAGACTTCGTCATCGACGAAAAAGTTTCCAGTAGTTTCTTTAGAAGGTCGATTTAAAATTACATATGCCGCATCGGCAAGAATTTCAGGTGTACGACAAGCTGCGGTATCTATGCCTGGAATCATTTGCAGCGCCGCGGTATCAATTGCGGTGCGAGGCCATAACGCATTTACTGCAATCCCGGTCTTGCGAAATTCTTCTGACATTCCAAGGACGCACATAGACATCCCGTACTTGGCCATTGTGTAAGCGACGTGATGTTGGAACCACTTAGCCTTCATCGAAAGTGGTGGAGATAGCGTCAAAATATGTGGATTGCGACCTGCTTCCGCTGAGGCGCGAAGATGCGGAATTGCCGCCTGGGAGGCCAAAAAGGTGCCTCTTACATTTACATCAAACATTAAATCA
>JBIJCP010000085.1:0-5293 GCA_044344635.1 Candidatus Planktophila sp.
GATACATCGCCACTTTGAAAATTTGCACCAAACCCAAGCGATGAATGGGCTATCTGATCAATTCGGTGAAGCCGCCGCAGTCTTGTTGGGTGATCTAGCGCTGGTTTGGTCAGATCACTTACTTCACACATCTGGTGTAACAGATGATGCGCTCTTATCTGCGCTATCAGTACACGATGAGATGCGGATTGAGTTAATGGCGGGACAGTATCTAGATGTTCGCGAAGCCGGTGAGAAATCCCCCAGCGTTGATCGTTCGCTTCGTATCGCAAGATATAAATCTGGAAAATACACAATTGAGCGCCCCCTGCATTTAGGAGCAGCGTTAGCAATTACCGATCCGGCAGAACGCAAGGCGCTAACCAATATTTTGAGCGCTTATGGACTACCGCTCGGTGAGGCTTTCCAACTGCGTGATGACATGCTCGGCATCTTCGGCGATCCATCGGTCACTGGCAAGCCTGCCGGTGATGATATTCGCGAAGGAAAGCGCACCGTTTTGATGGCAATGACCTTTGAGCGCGCAGATCAGCAGACCAAGACAAAGTTGAGCGCCGCCCTTGGCCGCGAGGATCTAACTTCTGCAGATATCGAAGAAGTTCGCTCATTAATTACCGCAACAGGTGCAGTAAAAGATGTCGAAGATCTCATTGATGGCCTACTTTCCAACGCGCTAACTGCCGCAAATTCTGATGAAATTGCCTCTTCAGCCCGTGAGTTACTTGTTGAACTTGCAACTAGCGCAATCCGTAGGAGTCATTAATGTCCGCCAGAGTTAAAGGTCCAACAGATCACGTTGTTGTTGTCGGTGCAGGATTGGCTGGCCTGAGCGCTGCGCTTCGTTTAGCAGGAGCCGGACGCAAGGTAACCGTAGTTGAACGTGAGAGCGTTCCGGGTGGAAGAAACGGTCTGCTCGAAAAAGATGGTTACTCATTTGATACTGGACCCTCTGTTCTGACCATGCCTTCGCTAATTCAAGATGCATTTAGCTGCGTCGGCGAAGATATGAAAGATTGGTTAGAACTCTCTCCCTTGAAGCCGCTTTATCGCGCCTTTTATCACGATGGATCACAGATAGATGTGCATGCAAATACCGCGGAGATGGAAGAAGAGATTCGACGCACAGTTAGCGCCGAGGAAGCTCTGGGCTATCGCAGATATGTTGAATTCGTAACCAAGCTTTACAAGTACGAGATGAATGATTTTATTGATCGAAATATTGATTCGCCATTTAACCTGTTAACACCAAACTTGGCCCGCTTAATTGCCCTTGGTGGATTTAGAAAGCTATCTCCAAAAGTAAATCAATTTTTAAAAGATCCCCGCTTGCAGAAGGTCTACTCTTTCCAAGCAATGTATGCAGGTGTTAGTCCACAGCAAGCCTTAGCGATTTATGCAGTAATCGCTTATATGGATTCAGTCAACGGTGTCTTCTTCCCTAAGGGTGGAATGCACGCAGTACCCCGCGCCCTTGCCGCGGCTGCGCAAAAGCACGGCGTTACCTTTAAGTACAACACTACGGTTACTAAGTTAGATGTAGAAAATGGTCGCGCTAAAGCGGTAATTACCAATACCGGAGAGCGGATCGAATGCGATGTTGTCGTGATGAATCCAGATCTGCCTGTAGTTTGGCGAGATCTGCTCGGCAAAACTCCGCTCTCAATTAAGCGCCTTAAGTACTCACCATCTTGTGCAACGCTACTTGTTGGCTCTTCCAAGAAGTACGATCACGTAGCTCATCACAATATCCATTTTGGAAAATCTTGGGATGGCGTATTTGATGAATTAATCAAAAAGAAGACTTTAATGAGTGATCCTTCTGTCCTTGTCACAATCCCAACTAAAGATGATTTAGCGCTAGCGCCCGCTGGAAAAGAGAGTTATTACATTCTCTATCCAACCCCAAATTTAGATGCTGATATAGATTGGAAGAGAGAAGCCCGTCCATATCGCGATCACATGATCAAAACGTTGGAAGATCGCGGATATACCGGTTTTGGTGACTCAATTGAAACAGAAGTTATGACCACGCCACTTGATTGGCAGGCGCAGGGTATGGAACGTGGCGCACCATTTGCTAGCGCACACACCTTCTTCCAAACTGGACCTTTCCGTCCGCGCAATATCGCCGCTGGCTTTAAAAATGTAGTTTTCGCCGGTTCGGGTACCCAACCTGGCGTTGGCGTTCCGATGGTTCTTATCTCTGGTCGTTTAGCAGCAGAGCGAATCGTAGGTCCGGTTAAGTAAGTGAACGAGTTAAACGCTGCCGGAATTTATGATCCAGAACTTCGCGCTTCATACCAAGAGTGCAAGCGATTAAATTCTCTACACGGTAAAACTTATTACCTCGCCACCCTACTTTTGCCGGCAGCTAAACGCCCCTTTGTTCATGCTTTATACGGATTTGCTAGATATGCAGATGAGATAGTCGATGATTTAGCATCAACGTTAACACCTGCCGAAAAAGCAGGGGTCCTTAGGAAGTGGAGTTCTGAGGTTTTGGCTGGACTGAAATCTGGCTCAACAAGTGATGCCGTAGGTAAAGCGCTAATTGATACGGTGCAACGCTTTGCAATTCCGCATCAACACTTTGTAGATTTTCTCCATTCGATGGAGATGGATCTAACCGTTGCGCAATATAAAACTTTTGATGATCTCTATGAATATGTCTACGGCTCGGCTGCGGTGATTGGCTTAGAGATGGTTCCTATCTTGGGTGGCGATATCGTCAATTCCTTAGAGGCCGCTAAAGATTTAGGTGTGGCCTTTCAATTAGCGAACTTCATCCGCGATGTGGGCGAAGATCTAGACCGTGGTCGTATCTATCTGCCCCTTGATGAGTTGGCAGCATCAGGTGTAACTCCTGAGATGCTCTATGCCCGCAAGTTAACCCCCGAGATAATTGCCGCGCTCAAGTTCCAAATCGCACGAGTAAGGCAATTACAGAAAGCAGCAGAGCCTGGGATTGCGCTCTTAGATAAGACCAGTCAACCTTGCATCCGCGCTGCAAGTGAGCTCTACTGTGGAATAGTCGATGAAGTCGAGAAAATTGGTTACGACATCTTTAACAAGAGAGCGAAAACTTCGACCTCACGCCGCGCACGTGTGGCATCACGCGCCTATATCGATGCAGTGATGGCTCGAATCGGCTAAAGTATTAAGCGCGGGAGCCGCTAACACGGCTGAGAGGATCTGAAATTCAGATCGACCGCTTGACCCATCCGGTAATGCGGATGCGGAAAGGATAAATTCGTGTCATCTATCTATAACTTTCTATCTGGAAATCTAGCCACCATATTTGGGTATGACCTTTCATATCTAGAATTCTTCGCACTCATCGCCTCTGTAACTGGTGTGTCACTTGGCATAACAGGAAAACGAATCACTTGGCCGTGGTGGGCGCTAAGCGCAATTCTTTACGGAATCCTATTTTTACAATGGGAACTCTTTGCTAGCGCAGCGTTGCAGATAGTTTTTATCGTCGCTGCAATCTTTGGTTGGTTTGGTTGGGAGCCAAGTGGCGCTCAGCCTGGTCCTCTTAAAAATAAATATCGGATAGCCGTGATCACATCGATCATCTTGGCGACTTTGGCGCTGGCACCAATTCTGAAATCTTGGGGCGCTGCATCAACTTATGCCGATGCAATTTTATTCTTTGGGTCGCTGGCTGCTCAAATATTGATGGTCTACGAGAAGTACGAAAGTTGGGTACTCTGGCTAATCGTTGATATCGGTTACGTAGCGCTATATGCCTCACAAGGTCTTCTTTTTACAACTTTGCTATACGTTGCTTTCACAGTTTTAGCGGCCGTGGGATGGAGTAAATGGTATGCAGCTCATCGCCGCGCTCTTGGATCTGTGTAGCCAGAAAGAACGCCCGATAATTGCAATCGATGGGCCAGCCGGTGCGGGAAAGACAACTTTGGCGCGGGAAATAAATTTAGTACTCTCACTTGAGATGTCGGTAAATGTTGTCCATATGGATGATTTATATGACGGTTGGAGTAATGCGCTAACTCAAGATTTGACGCAGGTTCTACGGTATCTAGTCGAACAACATAGAAAAGAAGAATCGGCAATGGTAAGAAGATACAACTGGGCTACTTCATCTTTTGCTGAAAGTGAAGCAATAGCACCGGCGGATTTACTTATCTTGGAGGGCGTCGGAAGCGGTGATAAAGCCCTGCAAGATGATTTAGCGGCTTTAATCTGGATCGATATCGACCCAGAAATCGGCGTAAAACGGGTTCTAGAACGAGATGGCGCACAAGTGGCTGATGAAATGAAAAGGTGGCTTGGCGCACAGCAAGAATATTTCTCTCAACACTCAACGCGCGAAAAGGCAGATTTCATTTTAACTACATAAAATTGCAGATGTGTCTGACTTAACCGGCGAGCTAATTGATGGGCGCTATCAACTAATCCGCCAAATGGCAGCTGGTGGTATGGCCACGATTTATGAGGCGCTCGATACTCGCCTTGATCGCAGAGTCGCTGTAAAAATCATGCATCCGCATTTGGCGCAAGATGAACAATTTGTAGAACGTTTTATCCGGGAGGCGAAAGCCGCCGCCGCGCTATCGCATCCTAATATTGTCTCTGTCCAAGATCAAGGATGGAATCAAAACGGAAGCCCAGCAGTATTTTTAGTGATGGAGCTGGTAGAAGGCCATACGCTGCGCGAATATTTAAATGAACAAGGTGCGCTAGCAGTTGCAGATGGAATCAAATTCTTACTTCCAGTTTTAAGCGCTCTGGCTGCTGCGCATAAGTTAGGGATCGTCCATCGCGATATCAAACCTGACAATATTCTGATCTCCAAGGAGGGAAGAATTAAGATCGCCGACTTCGGCTTGGCGAAAGGACCGCTTCTAGGAAACACAATGACTGCTGAGTCAAGCATTGTCTTAGGAAGCGTTTCTTATCTCTCCCCCGAACAAGTCCAGCGCGGCATCGCCGATGCGCGAAGTGATGTGTATTCGGCAGGAATCACTGCCTTTGAAATTTTTACCGGTGAGAAGCCGTATTCAGGTGATGAACCAATTCAAATTGCTTATATGCACGTCAATGAGCGAGTTCCGCTAATGAGCACTCGACGCAGCGGCATTCCACCAGAATTAGACCAGCTGATCTATCGTGCAACTAATCCTGATCCAGATGCTCGGCCAAGTGATGGCGCTGAATTTCATCAAGGGCTTACCGCTATCTCACAATCACTTGATCCATCGCAGAAGCAGTTGAGTTTGGAGTTAGATATACCTATCGCTCCGATGCGTCCGGCATCGAAGAAACC
>JBIJCP010000086.1:0-5289 GCA_044344635.1 Candidatus Planktophila sp.
GTCTCGCACCTACTTTGGCTGCACTAAAAGTCGGAAATCGCTTAGCGCTAGCGAATAAGGAATCGCTAGTAGCAGGTGGCGATCTTGTGATGTCGATCGCTAAGCCGAATCAATTACTGCCAGTGGACTCAGAGCATTCAGCGCTCTGGCAATGTCTTATGGGCGGGGCAAAGCGTGAGGTCGCCAAACTAGTATTAACTGCCAGCGGCGGTCCATTTCGCGAACGAGAAGATTTGAGCGATATAACCGTTATTGAAGCGTTAAATCATCCAACTTGGTCAATGGGTCCAGTCGTAACTATCAATTCTGCAACTTTAGTAAATAAGGGGCTTGAGATAATTGAGGCGCACTACTTATTTGATATGCCTTATTCACAAATTGAATCGGTTATCCATCCTCAATCTGTAGTTCACTCTATGGTGCAATATGTCGATGGCTCCACAATTGCTCAGGCATCTCCTCCAAATATGAAGGGCCCAATCTCATTCGCCATTAATTTTCCAGAGCGGGTAAAGGGCGCAACAACTCCGATAGATTGGACGAGCGCACACACTTGGAGATTTGATCCGGTAGATCATGAGAAATTCCCAGCAATCGAGCTAGCCCGCCGCTGCGGAGATCTTGGGGGAGGCTTACCGGCAATTTTTAACGCCGCTAATGAACTTTGCGTGGCGGCATTTATCGACGGAAAGATCGGTTTTACCTCTATTATCGAAACCGTGGAAGCAGTTGTGCAATCTTTAGGTTCAAAATCTGTAGGCGCGCTTCGTGATTTAGCAGATGTCAGTGCGATCGAGAATGATGCGCGGCAAGTAGCCCAAGAACATATCTCGAAAGTAGCCCGCTAATGCAATTGCTCGGAATCCTCGCCTTTATCTTCGCCCTTCTCTTCTCTGTAATGATCCACGAGTTTGGCCATTACTTAACTGCCCGCAGATATGGAATGAGAGTCTCGGAGTTCTTCCTCGGTTTTGGAACTCGTTTATGGTCGCGTCAACGCGGTGAAACTGAGTTTGGAATCAAAGCGATTCCGGCGGGTGGGTACTGTCGAATCGAAGGCATGACACCTGATGATGAAATGCCAGATGGCGAAGAAGGTCGAGCTTTCTATCGCGCCTCCGCTGGTAAAAAACTAATTGTTTTAGGGGCAGGTTCATTTCTACATTTTGTGCTCGGCTACATACTCCTCTTTATTCTTCTCGCCGGGGTCGGAGTCAATCAAGTGCTTCCGGTGATCGACACCGTTGTACCAAATAGCGCAGCGGCGGCAGCGGGTTTTCAAAAAGGTGATGAGATCATTGCGATTGATGGTGATCGCGATACTAAATGGCAGAACCAATTGGATAAGATCCGAAATTCACAAGGAAGCGAGTTAACTTTTACAATTAATCGCGGCGGCGCTGAGATCAATATCTCTGCCACTCCGCGCATGACAGAAATTGAGGATGGCTCTTCTCGCTACGTCCTTGGAATAATTAATGAATTCGGATCTAAGCGACTCGGTCCAATCACTTCAATTTCAGAGTCAGCAGATTTAACTTGGACCTTTATATCTGCCTCTGCAAAAGCGCTAGTACAACTGCCAACGAAGATTCCCGCTTTGTGGGGACAGACCTTCGGTGGCGAGGAGCGCGATGAAAATGGTTTGGTAGGAGTTGTTGGAGTTGCTCGCGTTTCAGGCCAAGCAGCCTCGAGCGGAGAGCTAACTCCCTCCGAGCGGATCGGAACCTTTATTTTGATCGTAGCCAGCCTAAATATCTTTGTTGGCCTCTTCAACTTATTGCCGATACTTCCTCTCGATGGCGGACATATGGCAGTTGCGATCGCCGATGCTATTCGCGCATTTATTGCTAAGTTGCGCGGAAGACCTGCGCCAGCGGCGATAGATTTAAAGGTGTTAACCCCAATAACGACAGTTGTCTTTGTCGTTTTGGCTGCGCTCACCGTCCTGTTGCTAATTGCAGATATTTTCAATCCAATTTTATTGAATTTTTAAGTAGAAATCGCCCCGTAATGATTTATAAGGCAGAATAGCGCCATGGTTGATCTCGGTATTCCAAGCGCCCCGCCTGCTCCTCTTCATCCACGTCGCAAGACAAAACAGATGATGGTTGGAGGAATTGGAGTCGGCAGCGACTCTCCAGTGAGCGTGCAATCAATGTGCACAACTCTTACTGCAGATGTAAATGCGACCCTCCAACAAATCGCAGAGTTAACCGCAGCTGGATGCCAGATCGTGCGCGTTGCTGTACCGAGCCAAGATGATGCCGATGCACTGGCTCAGATCGCTAAGAAATCTCAAATTCCTGTAATTGCAGATATTCACTTCCAACCAAAATACATCTTCGCCGCTATTGATGCTGGATGTGCAGCAGTTCGCGTTAACCCAGGAAATATCAAACAATTTGATGACAAGGTAAAAGAAGTTGCAAAGGCAGCCGGAGATGCTGGTACTCCAATTCGAATCGGCGTTAATGCGGGATCACTTGATCCTCGTTTACTTGCCAAGTACGGAAAAGCCACTCCAGAAGCTCTAGCAGAGTCTGCATTATGGGAAGCATCGTTATTTGAAGAACATGGCTTCACTAATTTAAAGATTTCAGTTAAACATCATGATCCAGTCACAATGGTCAATGCTTATCGCATATTAGCTGCCAAATGTGATTACCCATTGCACCTCGGCGTAACCGAAGCAGGACCAGCATTTCAAGCAACGATTAAATCTGCCACCGCTTTCGGAATTTTGTTGGCCGAAGGAATTGGTGACACAATTCGCGTTTCAATGTCGGCTCCACCCGTTGAAGAAGTTAAAGTTGGCATCTCAATTCTTGAATCGCTAAATCTGCGTCAACGTAAGTTAGAGATAGTCTCTTGCCCTTCTTGTGGCCGCGCCCAAGTAGATGTTTACACGCTCGCTGAAAAAGTTCAGGCTGGACTCGAGGGAATGACCGTTCCGCTACGCGTTGCCGTAATGGGCTGCGTTGTAAACGGACCTGGCGAAGCGCGTGAAGCAGATCTTGGCGTGGCATCAGGTAATGGAAAAGGTCAGATATTTGTTAAGGGCGTAGTAATCAAGACTGTGCCCGAAGCAATGATCGTAGAAACTCTAATTGAAGAAGCGATGCGCCTTGCCGAAGAAATGGAAGCGGCCGGAGTAACTTCAGGCGAACCTTCCGTCACAGTCAAGTAATTACGCGATAAGGTTGCGCCCATGTTGCGCATGTCCACTTTATTTCTTCGCACCCTGCGCGATGACCCAGCAGATGCCGAAGTCCCGAGCCATCGCCTCTTAGTGCGGGCCGGGTATATCCGCAGGATCGCAGCAGGAATTTACTCTTGGTTACCACTTGGTGTGATTACCCTGCGCAATGTAGAGCGAATTATCCGTGAAGAGATGGACTCTGCCGGTTTTCAAGAAGTTCACTTTCCAGCCCTTCTGCCACGTGAAGCATATGAAGCGACTAACCGATGGGAAGAGTACGGCCCATCGCTATTCCGGCTGCAAGATCGTAAAGGTGGCGATTACTTACTTGGCCCAACCCATGAAGAGATGTTCACTTTGATGGTTAAAGGCGAGTACTCGTCGTACAAAGATTTACCGTTGATTATCTATCAGATTCAAAATAAGTTCCGCGATGAGGCGCGTCCCCGTAGCGGAATCATCCGCGGGCGTGAATTTGTTATGAAAGATTCTTACTCATTTGATTTAACCGATGAAGGTTTAGATCTTTCCTACCAAAAACACCGTGATGCCTACATCAGCACCTTCGATCGCCTTCATCTGAGGTACAACATAGTAAAAGCGGTATCTGGTGCGATGGGTGGATCTAAATCTGAGGAGTTCTTGGCCCCTTGCGAAACTGGAGAAGATACCTACGTTCTATGTCCAAAGTGTGGCTTTGCAGCAAATGTAGAAGCTATGATCACAAAAGTTGTCGCGGCTGATTCCAGCAAGGTTCCTGCCCTTGAAGAGTTAGATACTCCAAATACACCGACAATTGAATCACTCGTTGCAGTTTTAAATGAGAAGTTTGGGGGAGGCTATACCGGAGCATCCACCTTAAAAAATGTTATGTTGATGGCAGATAAGAAAGCGATCTCGGTTCTGGTGCCGGGAGATCGTGAAGTTGATCTAAAGCGTTTACAGGCGGGTCTACCTGGCGTAGAAGATTTGCGAATATTTGAAGATGCAGATTTTGCAAACTTCCCAAATTTAGTTAAGGGATATATCGGTCCTCAAGATGCCGCTCAATCAGGTATTACCGTCTATGCAGATCCGCGCGTTGCGCCAGGAACTTCTTGGGTAACCGGTTCCAATAAGAAAAATCGCCACGCACGAAACGTAGTAAATGGCAGAGATTTCACGCCATTTGCTTATGTTGAAGCTGCTGAAATTCGCGAGGGCGATGCTTGCCCAGAATGCGCAACTGCAGTTGTAATTGATCGCGCCATTGAAATCGGCCATATCTTCCAACTCGGTCGCAAGTACGCTGATTCCCTTGGTTTAACGGTGCTTGATCAAAATGGTAAATCTCAAATCGTCACGATGGGTTCTTACGGAATCGGTGTTTCTCGCGCCGTTGCTGCAATCGCTGAGCAGAGTTATGACGAGATCGGCCTTTCTTGGCCAGTTGAGGTAGCGCCAGCAAAAGTTCATATCGTGGCAACTGGTAAAGAGGATCTGCCATTTGATACCGCCCTCGATATCGGAAATAAACTCGAAGCCGTCGGAATTTCAGTGATGCTAGATGATCGCCGTGACCCAAGTGCTGGTGTCAAATTTAAAGATGCTGAGTTAATAGGTATCCCGGTAATTATGGTTGTGGGCAAGTCACTCGCTGACGGCAAAGTCGAACTTCGAAATCGTAAGACTGGTGAAAAATCTGAGGTTGCACTTGCTGATGCGGTTACTTCAGTCAGTGCTTTGATCGCTTCGCTCTCATAAAGTGTTTGCCGACCTTACTCTTTATACACTCGCCTTCCTAGCACTCGCCGCTTTCTCTGCTGGCTTAATTGATGCCATAGCTGGTGGGGGAGGGTTGATTCAACTTCCCGCGTTAATGATTGGATTGGCAAAGTCTGAGACTGTCGTAATCCTTGGAACAAATAAAGTTCCTTCCATATTTGGTACATCTGCCTCAGCTCTAATGTATCGGCGTAATATCAAGACCGATTCCAAATTACTTATCACCATGGCGCTACCGGCATTTCTTGGTTCTATGGGCGGGGCTTCGCTTGCATCATATATACCGACCGAAGTTCTTAAGCCGATCGTTGTCTCACTCTTGA
>JBIJCP010000087.1:0-5158 GCA_044344635.1 Candidatus Planktophila sp.
ACTTGCTCACATAGCAGCAGCGGCAAAGACTAAGGATAAGAACGCTCAAGGAATTGGCGCCTCATCTGAAAACTCAATTCGCCAGATTGCCGCACTTGATGACAACACCGGTGGAGCAAACTGGTATGCAGTATCAGACGACGCTCTAAAAGATATCTTCGCAGGTAAAGATATCGATGACACTTTAGATAAAGCTGCAGCAGTTCTAAGAAAGAACTTTGCTAACTTTGCTAAGGAAAATAAGTAGAAAAATAGAAATATAGTAAAGAAGGTGGGAGATATACGAATTTCTCGTATATCTCCCACCTTTCTATTCTCTTTATCTGATTATTGAAATCAAGGGGCGAAATGTTTTACAAACTGGCTGGACTGCGTGGTCCACTCGCCCTATTTTTAAAGCTAGGTGCTTTAGGTGCGGCCGATGCATTTTTAATCTGGCTGATCGCAGCATCTATAAATAGAAACTCATTTATTATCGCCGGTGTAGTCACCGCTGCGCTGATCTTCTTGAATTACTCCTTTATGACTAAAGGAGCTTTCCCACTAAAGTTTTTGGCCGTTGGGTTAATCTTCTTCTCAATATTTGTTGTTACCCCCACCGGGTACACAATTTTAATGTCCACTTTTAACTTTAAAACTGGTAATGAAATTGCAAAAGCTGCTGCGCTTACAGAGATAATCAATAACGGTATCGTTTCAGATGCCGAAGGCACCGCCTACGATCTATTTCTCGGTAAGACCAGTAATGGAAAATACGCGGGAATCTTAGAGAATCAAATAAGTAGAGAAGTTTTATATGCAGATGAGAGCGGGGTAAGGCCTGCTAAAGAAGCAGAGATTTCCCGAGATATTTCAGGGTTTATCACAGGCGCTGATGGAATTAAAGCGTTGACCGATGAAGAATTTGCCAATGAAGATTCAATTATCACCGTCCTTCGCTTCCCACTTGGAGATGGTTCATTTGCAACACCGCAGGGCTCAGATGTGGCGGCAAGGTTAATTCAGAACGTTTTCTACGACCCTGCCACAGACCAACTTGAAGATCGCGAACTCGGAGTTATCTATATTGATAACGGTAATGGAAATTTTGTCGCCCAAGATGATCAGACGTTGCGCTTAGATCCAGGGTGGCGAACCTTCTCTGGCGTTGACAATTTTAGATCACTGTTATTTGATGAGAGGCTCCGGGATCCATTTATCAAGGTTTTTATTTGGACTATCGCCTTCGCCTTTCTCTCGGTCGGCACAACCTTTGCAGTCGGAATGGCGCTGGCGCTTGCCCTAGAAGCGCCAATTAAATTCCGCAGGTTTTATCGAGGATTTTTAATTCTGCCATATGCGATCCCCAGCTTTATGAGCATTCTCATTTGGAGAGGTTTGTTCAATAAAGAATATGGAGCGATAAATTCGCTGCTGGGGCTCAATATTGATTGGTTCGATAGTCCGTGGTTAGCAAAGTTTGCTGTGATACTTGTAAATCTATGGCTGGGCTTCCCATATATGTACTTAATCGGAAGTGGTGCGCTGCAATCAATACCAAAGGAGTTAGACGAAGCCGCCTCCATTGATGGAGCATCTGAGAAGCAGACTTTCTACACAATTAAATTACCGCTACTTATGCAAATACTTGGGCCGCTATTGATTGCAAGTTTTGCATTTAATTTTAATAACTTCAATATTATTTATCTATTAACAGGTGGTGGACCCACCAATGCAGTTGAAGGTGAGGTTGCTGGAGCCACTGATATCCTTATCTCTTACGCCTATAAGACAGCTTTTGGGTCAAATATTCAAGATCTAGGTCTATCAAGTGCGATCTCAATGGTGATGTTTGTAATTGTCGGAAGCTTGTCAATGTATACCTTGAAAAAATCTAAGGTAATGGAAACGCTATGAGTAAAAAACTGGGAAGAAGTAATTTGTGGAGGCATGCGCTAGCGATAACGCTGGTGCTTTTCACAGCATTTCCAATCTATGTTGTACTAGTTACTTCATTTGATCCAACAGGTGGAATATCATCTGATTCATTACTGCCAGTGAGGTTTTCTTTCGATAATTACGTGCTCTTATTTACCGATCCGACAGTTCCATACTGGGCCTGGATGAAGAACTCCTTGATAATCGCCACCGCTACCGCAGTTACCTCAGTAGCGATAGGTGCGGCTGCAGCATTTGCCTTTAGCCGTTTGCGATTTAAGGGACGAAAAGTTGGTCTTAAAGCTCTACTTTTGATTCAAGTCTTTCCCAGCTTCCTTTCCCTAACTGCGATTTATGTAATAATGGAACAAGTTTTCTTAGTGACGCCAACCTTTGGACTCGGCAGTATTTGGGGCCTTTATTTGATTTATATCGGTGGCGCACTTGGAGTAAACGTTTGGCTCCTTAAAGGGTTCCTGGACACGATTCCGCTTGAACTCGATGAATCTGCTCGTTTAGATGGTGCATCAGTCCCTCAAGTTTTCTGGTTAATCTTCCTGCCTCTCGCCGCTCCAGTACTAGCGGTAATTGGTGTACTTTCATTTATCGGAACCTTTAATGAATTTATTCTTGCATCTCTCTTCTTGCAAGATGTTGAGAGAAGAACTGTTGCGGTAGGTTTACAACAATTTGTTGGAGGCCAATTTGGGGAAACTTGGGGCCCATTTGCTGCTGGCTCCATAATCGCCTCGATTCCACTCGTAATTATTTTCCTATCAATGCAACGTTTTATTATCGGCGGCTTAACTGCCGGCGCAACCAAGGGTTGATTTGAAAAAGGTTAGTTTTATCAGCGCCTTTGTCATCTCACTTGCGCTAGCCACACCATCGATTGTATTTGCTCAGCCAAAATCTGAACTGATTAAGCCAGTTGTGCGAGGACCACAGAGCGACGAATCTGTGTACTTCATAATGACTGATCGCTTTGAAAATGGCGATACCAGCAATGATTATGGCGGTATAGAAAAGTCTATGGCGGTCAGTGGTTATGCACCTGACGATATTGGCTGGTGGCATGGCGGAGATTTCAAAGGGATCACCAAGCGCTTGGATTACATAAAGGCGATGGGCTTTACTTCTATCTGGATTACGCCGCCAGTTGTTCAAAAGTATGTACAAGGAGACTCCGCCGCCTATCACGGATATTGGGGCGTGGACTTTACAACTGTGGATCCGCATCTCGGAAGTGAGGAAGACTTTAATGAGCTGGTTTCTGGTGCGCATAAGTTAGACATGAAGGTGATAATTGATGTGGTTGTAAATCACACCGCTGATGTCATTTATTATGAAAATGGCAAACCAGTAGTAAGCGCCGCCGAAGCAAATATAAAAAAACCTGATTGGCTCAATTTACTTAGCAATTATCATAATTTGGGAAACAATCCGATAAACGGGAATCCAGTTTTGGATGGCGATTTCTATGGTTTAGATGATCTGAAGACGGAAGACCCGAAAGTTGTCAGCGGCTTGATCAATATTTGGGTTGACTGGATTAATAAATTCGATATTGATGGAATGCGCATTGATACTTTTAAGCACGTAAATCCAGAGTTCTGGAAGGTCTTTATCCCAAAGATTCAGGCGGCAGCACTTGCCGCGGGCAAGCGAGATTTTCCAATTTTTGGTGAAGCCGCTGATACCGATGCGCAGACTTTATCTACCTATGTTTCTGGTGGGCAGGTTCCGAGCGTCCTTGATTTTGACTTTCAAAAACAGGTAAAGAGCTTTGCGCAATTTGGAGTCTCTGCCCAGGCCTTAGCAGAGTTATTTAATCGCGATGACTTGTACACAACATCAACAACTAGCGCTTATGGGTTGGCGACTTTTCTAGGAAATCACGATATGGGGCGTATCGGATACTTCTTAAATAACGCGGTATCAGTTGGTGAGAGCCAAACTTTATTAGAACGTGCCAAGCTGGCTAACGCTGCTCTCTTCTTACTTCGCGGTGGGCCGGTTCTTTACTACGGAGATGAGAAAGGAATGACCGGCAGCGGGGGAGATAAAAAAGCGCGTCAAGATATGTTCGCTACTCAAGTTCTCGATTGGCAAGATGAAGTGCGCATCGGCGCATCGCCTATAAAGAACGCAAGCGCATTTGATACTCGCAACCCATTAGAAGATCAGATTACAGAGCTGCAAAAGGTGATCGCCGCCAATCCAGCCTTACGTAACGGCACCCAACAGGTCCGATATGCAAAAGGTGGGCTCTTTATTGCCACTCGTTACTTAAATGGAGTCGAGTACATTGTCGCCTTAAATGGGGAAGATTCACCAGCCGATGCAGAGTTTAAAACCGCTTCTAATAAGAGCGAATGGGACCTCTTATCTGGAAACTGCGCGATTACCAGCGATAGCCAAATCAAGATTGCGTTACCGCAGCGAAGTTACTGCGTAGCTAAATCTAAGAATCCAATTACCAATAGCGCCGCAATCAAACTATCAGCTCCAAAGATCACAAAAACCTCACTTCCTTCGGGGTGGAGAGAGGTCTCTATTCGGGTACCTGGAAGCGATTATTTAGAGCTGACCTTTAGCGCGCGAGTCAAAGGTGGAAAATGGAAGACGATCGGCACAGCCGACCGGCGTACATTTGCTACTAATGAGACTAAAGGCGGGCTATATCGCGTTTATCTACACCCTGAGAAATATAAAAAGGGAAGTACTGTCGAAGTTGTGGCTGCGACAGTTGATGGCAAAAATAAGGTACAACTCTCTAAAATTGTTAAGGTGAAGATCTAACCCTTAAGCCAGAAACGCAGTGGTTGATCTAGATAACTAGCCCAAGAGGCTTCATTGTGTCCGGTCTTCTTATAGACCTTGCTTACAAAATCAATATCTTTGCGATAACCCTTTTGCAACATTAAGCCATCAGCCAAATCTTGGAATGGTTCATACTCGGCATCTAGCGCTTTAGTACCTCGGCTCATCCAAACTTTATGGCTACCCGGCTGGGGGAGCTCGGCGACAGTTCGATTTACCAAAGAGTCACCACCAATCACCCAATGTGGTGAAAGGGCAAGCGCAGTTTTAAATTTATCTGGGTGTTTATGCGCTGCATAAAGAGTGGAAAGTCCGCCCATACTCGAGCCAATCAATGCGGTATTACTTGCCGCTATTTCTAATTGCAGCATTTCGAGTAATTGTGGGACATAAATACCGAAAATACTCTCTAGATATT
>JBIJCP010000089.1:0-5046 GCA_044344635.1 Candidatus Planktophila sp.
CAATCTTTATACCAAAGTTTGAGTACTTGCTCGAAACTCCTCCTTGGGCGTGAAACTCTTCCGCGTTAGATCTTCCGGGCCACCAGACAATCGTGGGAGTTGCCGGCATATTATTTGCGGATAAGAGTGATTCAACCTCGACATAATCTCGAAGCAGATCAAAGTATGCGGAAACAATCCATTCTGGGTGCGAATACATTATTGATAAACGTGACACCGGATCAGATATCTCAGCGAGCGGCTCAAGCCATTGATCCAAAGACTTAGCGCTCATCTTTCGCAGCAGAGCATTTACAAATGAGGCTTTTGATTCACCCAAAACTTTACGCGCGAGTTCTACGGTTGCTGAAACTGCAGCGTGCGCAGGTACCCGCATCTCAAATAACTGGTGTGCACCAAGCCGAACCACATCGACGATTCCAGAATCGACTTCACTCCAAGGACGATCTGAGACTTGGCTGGCGATATAGTCGTGGCGACCCTGCATTCGTAAGGTGCCGTAAAGCAACTCTGTTGCAAATCCCTTATCGCGCTGCTCGAACGATGAAGCAGTTAGCGCCTCTGGCAAAAGTAAATTGGAATAACCATCGCCACGATTGACCTCTTTTAAAATATCGTAGACGAGGAGCCTAACGGCATCTGGTTTAGGTGATTTGAAGGTATTTCTACGGGCTTCAACCATGGCTACAAGAGCACATCAGTTGAGGAGATGCGAGCACCGTTAGACCACGCCAGAGCGGACATTTTCGCCTTACCTGCAGGTGTAACCTCTATCAGTTTGAGAGCAACCGTTGCGGTTCCAATATAAATTGAGTTATCTGCAACCTCTATCGAGGCGACGGGAAGAACCTTCTCACTTAGCGAGACCTGATTTATCTTGATCGTTTCACCGCGAAATTCAGACCAGGCTCCTGGATTAGAGTTAAAGGCGTTGACTTTCCGGGAGATATCAATCGCCGGGAATCCCCAATCGATACGTCCTTCCTCTCTCGTCAACTTTAAGGCTCGCGTTGCACCAGAGTCAGCTTGTGGCCGCGGCACTTCACCATTTGCAATTTTCTCAATACTCTTTAAAACAGGATCAACTCCCAAATCAGCGAGTATCTCAAAGAGTTGATCAGATGAAAGATCCATCGCCAGCTCTATTTCAGCCTGGACGTAGATCGGACCAGTATCCATTCCAGCATCTAACGCGAAGACAGTCACTCCGGTAACGCGATCGCCTGCTTCAATCGCGCGCTGAACCGGCGCTGCGCCACGCCATCTTGGAAGAAGTGAAAAGTGAAGATTAATAAATCCGTATCTCGGTATCTGCAGAATATCTATCGGAATTAACCTTCCATATCCAATGGTCACCACCAGCTCCGCGCCCTTAACCAGTTCACGTAGCGCCTCTTTATCAGCTGGTTTATGGACGAGAACGCCATGGCTTTGCGCCCAATTAGAAACTTCTGTCGCTTGCAGCGATCGACCGCGACCGGCTGGCGCGTCAGGGCGAGTTATAACGCTAACCAGCTCGTGGCCAGATTCCAGGAGAGCATCTAAAGTTGGAATTGCTACCGCAGGAGTTGCAGCAACGATTATTCGCACTAAAGACCTCTCCCAAAGAGATCATGCGGTGAGACCTTTATCGTGGGCTCTTTGCCAGAACTTTGAGCGGTGTTGAACCAATCAGATTCCCGAATCTCCTTCATCGCCAACTTTCTATCATCCTGCGAAAGTCGATCAATGAAAACTATTCCATTTAAATGATCTGTCTCATGTTGCAAGCAACGAGCGAGCAGTTCCGTTCCTTCAACTGTGATCGCCTCGCCATACATATTGAATCCCTTGGCTACTGCTCGAAATGCGCGCGGAGTCTGGTAACTCAGGGCCGGGAAGGAGAGACAACCTTCTTCACCATCTTGTAACTCAGGGCTAAGATCTAAGCTCGGATTAATTAGATGTCCCAGCGCATCATCGACATCCCAGACAAATACCCGTAAACCGACACCGATCTGCGGCGCGGCAAGTCCTACCCCAGGCGCTTGGATCATGGTCTCTGTTAAATCTGCGACCAAAGTTCGCAACTCTTTATCAAAATCCACGACATCTAACGCAGGCGTCGTCAATACGGGATCTCCAAATAATCTGATCTGTTGTATCGACATGGTTGCAGTCTAGCGCAGGCGTCGAAAATATTAGGTTAGTGAGTACGGGTCAACCCTGTAGGAAGCGCTCTTCTTCTTTGTTATTGCGCGATGACGAATGTATTCGCGCAGAAAAGAGAGTAACTGCGTACCATCTGATAGATCCGCGGTAATCAGAATTCGCGATCTGCCTCCGCTACTTTGGGCGGGACCAAGAACTTTTGTAGTACCCGGCAAACGCTTTTCTAGCAGCGCTTTCTTTAAACCTGAAACGATCGTTGTAGCCTCGGAGCTTTCTACTTCTAACACAACGCTACGACTATAGGGCGGGAACCCAACTTCCTGAAGTTCGGCGAGTTCGCGAACCGCCATAGTCTTCGGGTTCCACTGCGCCAATGCAGAAGTTATTGCATTTGCGGAGTTTACGACCGTTAAAATCTCACCTTTACTTGAGACCAGCGCGGCAGCGGCGAAGAATGTTTCACGCGCGCGCTCCTGTGCCCGCAAATCGGAGTAAGAGAAGAATGAATCCCCTTCTAGAAGCACAACAGCAGAGTATCCACCAGCAACAGTTGGCTCCATCCCCGCGGTTGCAATTACCAGAGCGGGTTGAGATGGCAGATCAATAATTGGATTTTCTGCTGAAGAGAAGTAGGTAGGAAGATTTGGAAAAGCGCGGCCGATTTCTTCGGTATGCCTTTCGCCACCACGACCCAACATGATCATGACGCTGCTTTGGCACCACCGACATTTTGAAGATGCATATACCTTGCTGCAGAGAACGCACTCGGGTGATGAACTCGCCTTACGCTTTGTGATCTTTGCGCCACAAGTACATAGCGCGAGATTGCGACATTTCTTACACATCAAAGAGCTGGCATAGCCTTTACGCGGAACCAAGAAGAGCACTGGGCCAGAATTCAGCGCCTTACGAATCGGAGGGAAGATACGATTTGGAAGTAATTCGCCGTTAACCGATTCGAAATTGCTTACCTTTAAGCGATTATTCTTACTGAGGAAATTTATCTCGCCCTTCTCAATGGCAAGGCCACTCTCTAATGACGGGCAATAGCCAACAAAAAAGAGATCACATCTACTCTCCTTTGCCCGCAAGAGCGCTATCTCCCGGGTATTCCAACCCGGCGATCGCGGTTCATAATGTGACTGCGCACCCTCTCGAAAAATAATGATCGAATGCAGATCTGGCGGATAAGCAAAAATCGCACTTCTGGTGCCGATCGTGATCAAATTACTTTCATTGATAGAACGCAGATAATTTCTATAACGATCTGTTCGACTCAATGATGCGGAGAGAAGATTGGCCTTATCCCCCAAAGTTTGCGCTAGTACCTGCAACTCCCGCTCTTCTGGCGTAATGATTAAGACCGAACCACTCTTCGACTTCTCCAATGCAAAAGTAGCGAGCTTGGCGACCGCTTCTTCGTTCGGTTGCAAGTGAATAAAAGTGGTTTGGCCTTTACGACCCCTCTCCGGCAGGTTTACTACGGCGAGGTCGGAATATTCCCTATCAACTACCGCCGCCCGTGGCGGGATCGCACTCCTAAGAAAATCATATGGATGCGCGAGCCAGCGTTGACATGCAATCTCAATGAGCCGTAATAAACCCGTGGGCGCAACAACAACTGGCGACAAAACCTTTGACAGAAACTTTAAACCGGAAGTCGCTTGGGACTCGAC
The DNA here is from genome assembly GCA_044344635.1 of Candidatus Planktophila sp. GTDB lineage: Bacteria > Actinomycetota > Actinomycetes > Nanopelagicales > Nanopelagicaceae > Planktophila. The sequence continues at coordinate 3,828 of JBIJCP010000089.1, forward strand.
TCTCTCCAATACCATCGCTTCACAATCTCTTCCCGCAAAATCGACTACAACGCGGACCCCCGCCTTTACTTGCTCATCTAGCCGCGCAGGAACTAGATAGTCATATACGCCATCTAAATGCCAGATGGAGTTATCAACCCAGACTTTTGCGACAGGTTTTGAGTCAGCGGCAATTCGTTCAACACGTTTCGCCGTCTCGGTCTTGAGGCGAAGCGGCCGCGTATCTGACACGGCTAAATCGCTACGGTTATTTCACGGCTGCGCGGAGTTGATCCACTCGCGAAGTTGATTCCCATGTGAAGTTAGGGAGTTCGCGTCCGAAGTGGCCATAGGCAGCCGTCTGTGAATAAATAGGTCGAAGCAAGTTGAGATCACGGATGATCGCTGCCGGCCGAAGATCGAAGACAGATGTAACCGCATCCTGAATTTTCTGCACTGGAACGCTCTCAGTGCCAAATGTTTCAACGAAGACGCCAACTGGCTGAGCCTTTCCGATCGCATAGGCCACCTGAACTTCACAACGTCGCGCCAGCCCTGCTGCAACAACGTTCTTAGCTACCCAACGCATTGCATAGGCTGCAGAGCGATCTACCTTTGATGGATCCTTTCCAGAAAATGCGCCACCACCATGACGGGCCATGCCTCCGTAAGTATCAACAATAATCTTTCGCCCAGTTAGGCCAGCATCACCCATCGGTCCGCCGATTACGAAGCGACCTGTTGGGTTGATCAGGGTGCGCATATCTTTACGCGGAAGATCAATCTTGGAGAGAACCGGTTCAATGACAAACTCAATGATCTCGGGGGTTAACTTCTTTGCTACATCCACATCTTCCGCGTGTTGACTGGAGATAACTACGGTATCTAAAGCAACTGCCTTATCACCATCGTATTCAATCGTTACTTGTGTCTTTCCATCTGGCCGTAAGTAAGCCAGCGCACCTGATTTACGGACTGCAGAAAGTTGCTGCGCTAACTCGTGCGCTAACCAGATTGGAAGCGGCATTAACTCTTTCGTATCATCGCAGGCGTAACCAAACATCAACCCTTGATCGCCCGCGCCCTGGAGATCGAGTGGATCAGCAGATGAAGCGACTCGATTCTCGTAGGCATCATCTACGCCCTGCGCAATATCTTGAGACTGTTGTCCAATAGAGATTGAAACTCCACAGCTATTACCATCAAATCCCTTTACGGATGAGTCATAGCCAATTCCAAT
>JBIJCP010000088.1:0-5046 GCA_044344635.1 Candidatus Planktophila sp.
CCAACATGAACGTCTTGCCGAAACCGTTGATCTCTTATGGCAGACCGATGAATTGCGTTTAGATCGCCCTGAACCGCTCGATGAAGCGATGAACGCGCTTTATTATTTAGATGACCTGGCCCGCAATACTGTTCCTGAAGTTTTAAATGACTTTGCCCGCGAATTAAAGCGCCTTGATATAGAACTTCCGGTGCAAGCACGACCGCTTACCTTTGGCACCTGGATCGGTGGCGATCGCGATGGAAACCCAAATATCACTGCGCAAGTAACCGAAGATGCTGTCATCCTTCAAGTTGGCCACGCGATCCGCACCACGATTGCCGCAATGGATCAACTGCGCCAGTTGCTCTCGGTCTCAACTCGAATCGTGGGAGCTACTCCCGAACTATCCGCCTCTGTCGAAAAAGATTTAAAGAAGATCCCAGAATTCGAAGAGCGCTTTTTACGACTCAACCAACAAGAGCCTTATCGATTAAAGGCAACCGCAATTGTGCATCGCTTGGCCTTTACTCGTAATCGTCACGCCGCTGGTGCACCACACGTACCAGGACGCGATTATGCAAACTCTGCTGAGTTAATCGCCGACCTTACGCTGATGCGTGATTCGCTCTTTGCCCACCGTGGCGAATTAATTGCTACCGGCTTACTTGAGCGCACAATTCGAAGTGTTGCCGCCTTTGGTTTAACCCATGCAACGTTGGATATCCGCGAACATTCTGATGCGCATCACAACTTACTTAAGCAAGTACTCCCGGCGGGCTATCTCGAACTATCACACGCAGATAAGTTCCCTATTTTGATTAAGGAACTTGGCTCTACGACAGCGCTTAAAACTGCTGACTTAGATGCAGCCGGCAAGAAGACTTTCGATACCTTTAAAGCAATTGATGATCTGATCCAACGTTTCGGTCCAGAAGTAATCGAAACTTATATAGTCTCAATGACTAAAGGCGCAGATGACCTAATCGCCGCTGTAGTCATTGGTAAAGCCGCGGGGTTAGTTGATCTCGAGAAGAAAGTCGCGAAGATCGGTTTTGCGCCGTTGCTAGAAACGGTTGCTGAACTTCGCGCTGCTGGTGAAATACTTGAAAAATTACTATCTGATCCCACTTATCGCGCACTAGTTTCGTTTCGTGGTGATGTGCAAGAGGTAATGCTTGGCTATTCTGATTCAAATAAAGATGCGGGAATCGCGACCAGCCAGTGGGAAATTCATCGCGCGCAACGCGTCTTGCGCGATGTGGCAATGAAATATGGCGTAACGCTTCGCCTATTTCACGGTCGCGGTGGTTCGGTCGGTCGCGGTGGTGGTCCAACTTACGACGCCCTAGTCGCTCTTCCTTGGGGGTCGGTCGACGGTCAGATAAAGATGACTGAGCAAGGTGAGGTAATTAGCGATAAGTACGCTCTGCCTGCACTTGCTCGCGAAAATGTTGAGTTAACTCTCGCAGCTTCTCTCGAAGCAACTATTCTCAACCGCGGACCGCGACAGAGTCCAGTCGATCTTGCGCAGTGGAACGAATGTATGAATCTAATTAGCGATAACTCATTTGTGCGCTACCGATCGCTGATTGATCATCCTGATCTGCCTGCTTATTTCTACGCTTCAACTCCGGTTGAACAGTTAGGAAATCTCTTCCTAGGTTCACGCCCTTCAAGGCGCCCAGATGCAGCCGGCGGGCTTGATTCGCTACGCGCAATTCCTTGGGTATTTGGTTGGACGCAATCACGACAAATTGTTCCTGGTTGGTATGGCGTTGGTTCTGGTCTAAAGGCGGCACGCGAAGCTGGCAAGTCAGATGAATTAAAGAAGATGTTAAAAGATTGGCACTTCTTTCATACCTTTATCAGCAACGTTGAAATGACCTTGGCCAAGACCGATTTAGTAACTGCAAAGAGATACGTCGAAACTCTTGTTCCTAGAGAGTTGCGCCACTTCCTCGACACAATAACTGAAGAATTTGAGTTAACGGTGAAAGAGATCTTGGCGCTCACCGAAAAGACAACTCTGCTTGGTGATCAGCCGATATTGGCTCGCACGCTGCAGGTCCGTGAGGCTTATTTATCACCTCTGCATTTACTACAAGTTAATTTGCTTCATCGGGTTCGCACAGCGGGCGATTCATCTGATCCCACACTTATCCGTGCGCTTCTGCTGACAATTAACGGTGTCGCAGCGGGGCTACGAAATACTGGCTGATTCCAGCTAACTTATTTTAGGAATTAAATTTAGATTGGGTGAAATCAAGCCCTTTTTCAATTAGTGATTCCACAACATCTGCGCCGCGATCTAAGAACTCAGGCAGTTCTTTCTTCTCTTCTTTACTAAATTGCTTTAGGACAAAATCTGCTGGATCTTGTTGTCCCATAGGGCGGCCAATCCCCAACCGCACTCGGAAATATTCGGGAGAATCAAAGGCGGAAGTTAACGACTTAAGTCCGTTGTGGCCGTTGTCGCCGCCAGCGATCTTGGAGCGGATTGCAGCAAATGGAATATCTAATTCATCGTGAAGAACGATTATTTGTTTTGGTTCTACTGAGTAAAAGTTAGCGAGTGCTTTTATCGGTCCGCCTGATTCGTTCATGTAGCTCTTTGATTTAGCGAGGAGCACAGAAAAAGCATCGACACCGACGCCTAACTTATAGGCGGCGATGTCGGTGCGTGACTTATGGGTACTCAGCTTCACGTTATGGCGTTTAGCTAACTCATCAATAACCATCTGACCAACGTTGTGGCGAGTGGCGGCATATTGTTCGCCCGGGTTACCGAGACCAACAATTATCCAAGGAGATGAACTCACAGGAGAAAGAGTAAGGCTTGTTAGTCCTTCTTCTCAGCATCATCTGCTGGTGCCGCTGCTGCATCTGCAGCCGGTGCGACTACTGCAACTTCTTCAACCACAGTTGAACGCTCAGATAGGTGAACCACGATTGTTCTTGGGTCAGAGATCAACTTAACGCCAGCAGGCAGTGCAATATTTTCTGCGTAGAGAGAAGAACCAGCGGCAAGACCTGTGAGGTCGAGTGTGAAGAATGAAGGAATTGCAGTTGCTTCAACTTCTACATCGATTGTGTTGTTAACGTGCTCAAGAATTCCGTCACGATCGTGTTCACCTTCTGCGTGAACAGGAACAGCAACAACAACTTTTTCTCCACGACGAACAGCGACTAGGTCGATGTGCTCGAGGATCTGCTTAAGCGGATGGCGGACGATCGCCTTTGGCAGAGTTAACTCCTCTTTGCCATTAATGTTGATTTGTAGAAGAACGTTTGACTGCTTTAGAGCGACGCCAAGTTCGCGCGCAGGAAGTGTGATGTGCTGTGGCTTTTCGCCGTGACCGTAGATAACTGCAGGAACAAGACCTGCTACTCGTGCACGACGTGAGGCACCCTTGCCGAATTCGGTGCGTGTTGTGCCGGTGATCTTGATTTCTGCCATTTTAATTACTCCTGTTTTTTATTAATTTACTTGGGAAACTTCGGTTACTACACAAAGTCCCAGCAGGAGTTAAATCCTTACCGTCGATTACGGAGTTTTTCACCCTCGCCGGAAACTATAAGGCGATATTAGCCTGACTTAGCTGTGGCCGTCAAAAAGACTTGTTACTGAGCCATCTTCGAAGACTTCTCGTATGGCGCGAGCCAGAAGTGGTGCGATTGAAAGGACGGTGAGGCCATCAAAGCGCTTATCTTCTTCGATCGGCAGTGAATCTGTGACAACGACTTCGGTCACCCTTGACGCCTTTAAGCGCTCAACTGCTGGGCCAGAAAATACAGCGTGGGTTGCAGCAACGATTACCTCTTTTGCACCCGCTGCGAATAAAGCATCTACAGCCTTTGTAATTGTGCCTGCAGTGTCAATCATGTCATCGATAACAACACAGGTTTGTCCATCTACTTCACCGACAACTTTTCCGGTTACAGCTTCATTTGGAACCCGTGGATCACGTGTTTTATGGATAAAGGCGATTGGGCATCCACCGAGGAGTTCAGACCAACGTTCGGCTACACGTACCCGACCAGAGTCTGGCGAAACAATTGTTAGTCGCGAGCGATCAACTTTACTGCCGACATAATTGGCGAGCATTGGAAGTGCAAATAAATGATCAACCGGTCCATCAAAAAATCCTTGAATTTGTGAAGTGTGAAGATCAACCACCATTAATCGATCAGCGCCCGCAGCCTTGTAAAGATCTGCCATTAAACGCGCCGTGATTGGTTCACGGCCGCGATGCTTCTTATCTTGACGGGCGTAACCATAAAACGGGGCAACGACGGTGATGCGTTTTGCTGATGCGCGCTTTAGCGCATCCACCATAATCAATTGCTCCATTATCTGTTTATTTACTGGAGCGGTGTGGCTTTGAATAACAAAGGCATCACAACCGCGAACAGATTCTTCGAAGCGAACAAATATTTCACCATTAGCGAAGTCATATGCAGATGTTGGTGTTAGTGGGATTCCGAGTTCGGCAGCGACGGCATCTGATAGTTCGGGAAATCCGCGTCCTGAAAAAAGGCGGAGTCTTTTCTCTGAGGATAAACGAATTTCACTCAAGAAAATTACCCCTTCTTCTCGTCGCTATGTCGCGCAGCAGCTTTGGCAGATTGTGAACCAGATCGCTTGCGCAGGACCCAACCTATTACATTTCTCTGCTTACCTCTAGCGACACCCATGGCACCGGGTGGAACATCTTCGGTAATCACAGATCCTGCGGCGGTGTAAGCCCCGTCGCCAATTGAAACTGGCGCTACCAACATTGAATCGCTTCCGATTCGGACATGATCTCCGACAGTTGTGTGATGTTTTTCAACGCCATCGTAGTTAACAAAGATTGTGGCAGCGCCAATATTTGTACCTTCACCGATAGTTGCATCACCGACGTAGGAAAGATGTGGGACTTTCGATCCATCTCCAACGCTTACATTCTTCATCTCCACAAATGCGCCGGCCTTTGCGCCAGTGCCGAGCACTGTGTCTTTTCGTAAATATGAATAAGGGCCAACGTTGGCATCTTTGCCGATAGTTGACGCAATGCAATTTGA
>JBIJCP010000090.1:0-4945 GCA_044344635.1 Candidatus Planktophila sp.
CGCCAAGGGTTGTGCACTTTCGAGCCCCCCACCGGAATCGAACCGGTGACCTTTTCCTTACCATGGAAACGCTCTACCGACTGAGCTAGGGGGGCAATAGGTAGAGGTGTGAGTGTACGACAGTTGCATCAAAAGATAAAAATTAACGCCCTGGATCAAGCGTGACTTTGCCCGTGGTCTGGCGCGCCAGCATCGCTTGGTGAGCAATCTTCGCCTCAGATAATCCATAGGTTGCGCCGATTACCGGCTTTAGCGCGCCAGATGAAATTAGAGCAAATAACTCAGTTAATACATCGCCCATCAATTCTTTCTTTCCAAAGCAATGCGAAAGCCAGAATCCTGCGACAGTTTTTGTTCCACCCATTAAAACTCCTGGATGAATTGGAGTTGGCGCGGTTCGCGATGCCATACCGAATGTAACTAAGCGTCCGAATGGCGCCAGGACTTCGAGGCTGGAATCAAAAGTTTTCCCCCCAACCATCTCTAAGACAATATCAACTCTCTTGCCGCCGTTTGCAGCAAGCATCGCAGCAGTTAAATCTGTTGCATTGGCATCAACGACCGCATCGGCTCCAAGTGATTTAGCTAATTTGTTTTTAGAATCCGATGATGTAACTGCAATCACCTTTGCGCCCCACATCTTGGCAAGTTGAATTGCAAGCGTTCCAACGCCACCAGCGCCTGCTTGAACAACAACGCTTTCACCTGGCTGCACGTGCGCCATAGTTTTCAAGATATGCCAGGCAGTTGTCCCCTGAACCAACATTGCAATAGCTTGTTCATCACTTACGCTATCTGGAATATCAATACACATTGCTTTGGGAGCCAACGCCTTTTGGGCATAGCCACCGGTGGTCGCACCGGCTAACACGCGACGTCCACTTGCGGTCTTTCCAACAACTTCTAACCCAGGTATTAACGGCAAGGTCTGTTTTGATAAGTAAGAGTTCTCTGTTTGGTGGGTATCCGCATAGTTAATTCCGATACAAGAGACTTCGATTAACTCTTCGGCTTCCGTTGGGACTGGATCGGGAAGATCCACCATTTGCATAACATCTGGTCCACCGAATTGGGTTATCTGAATAGCTCTCATTTGCTATCGCAAGAACAACGATCACTTTCGGAGACTCCTTGGAGGGCCTCTTCAATATGTTCGCCACAACCAGACCAAGTAAATTTCTGGCACTTCTTACAAACTACACGTGAACACATTTTCGCCCCCAGTTAATTTTGTACTTATTCTATAACTAGAAATACTTGCGGAAGATCCGACTAATTCGCTTAATTATCCGCTTATTTAGCTTTAGCGTTTGATCTATAGGAGAGACCGCCATGATCTTGGCGTGTGCTGGCTCATCAGGAGTAATTACATCCTTGAGAGCTGGTGAATTTTGATCCAGCGAGTCGGCTATGCGATCGATGCTGGCTACCATCGATAGCCCACGCACAATTTGTTCTTGGTCGGCATCTTTGGCATCTTCAATTAGCGTCTCAGCAAGTAAAGCTCCGGCATCGCGTGCATCGTCGGTGGCGGTTGTGGTTGTTTCAAAATCTTCATCGTCGTCGAATTTTGTTGAAATTGCGAAGCTAGCTGCTGATAGTGCAACTGCAATTTGTTTTTGGGTGGAATCAGCGATTCCCCCACTTACTGCAGAATCAAATAAGGTACGAGCGATCGCTCTAACTTGCAGCAGCGTATGCTCAATTGCGATTCCTTCTATGTAAACACTTTCCGCTTCATCTTTCTCTGCAGTCGGAAACCATCTTGCGTGTCCGCGCGCTTCTACAGATTGTGCACGTATCGCTGGAATTGCTTCCATCAACAATCGTGCTTTAGCTAACCAATTACCCGCCTCTTTCTGGGTGTATCCAGCTGCAACTCCTTCAGACATTTGGGCAAGTAAATCTGCAGCCTTTTTGCTAACTTCAGCGATCTGATCATTGGCACGTCCCACTGGAGTTTTAGCATGCGAAAAGTATGAGAAGGCGATCGCGATTATCGCACCGATGAGCGTTGATCCCAGGCGATGTGTTGCGGTGGTGCCGCTGATTCCCGGGCCGATAACAATAAGCGCGGTCACCGGAACATTTACCGAAGCTACTTCTCCAAGGTGGAGCGCGCGTGCAACAACTGCGCAGAAAATTACGGTGAGACCAACGGCTATAAAACCAACATCAAAGATCGAGACATTTATCAGGGCAATTGTTGCTCCGATCACTGTTCCGACGATCTGTCCGAAACCTTCGCGTACTGACTTGTGGAGTGAGATTCGAATCGAAAGGGTGCAAATAATCGCAGCGACTACGCCGCCATTTTCAATCAGTAAGTCACCGACCTGCCAGGCAGTCGCACCGGCCAGACCAGCGACAAGTATTTGGCGAACCCAGACTCGGCGGTCGGCGAACAATTTCTTTAATTTATTCCACATGGTGTGACTAAGTTTAGTAGGAGCGCACCATTTCGGACATGCGGGCGGCGTTATCTGCAAGGTGTCCGCGAGATAGCGCACCACCAATCAATAATGCGGTGTCTTTTCCATACATATCAATCATTTCGGGGATTCGCTCAAGAGTCATTCCACCGGCAGGTGCGATCCACGATGGTTTTAGTTTTCCTAGCTCTGAGCGAGATTTTGCTGCGATGTCCAGGCATTGTTCTTCGCTAAATGAGAATCGACCACCAATATTTGGGAATATCGAGATATCTGCGCCAGCTAAACGCATTAAGGTTCCGAAAATTACCCCGTGTGAAATTCCTTCGTTCTTGGATATTACAAATGATCCCAACATTGATGGATGACCTTGTATTGGTAGCGCTAATGAATCATCAGCTGCCAATACACGTAACGAATCAAATCCAGTGATTCCGGGAAGAATTAACAGCGCACCCGCTCCAAGTTCTTTCGCGGTGTAGGCCGCATCTTTAACCTGATCAAATGGCAGATTTAAACTTGGTGCATATGCGGTATTGCCACCCGTGACTTCATTTGCTTCAGCAACGGCCCGCGCCACCAAAGTGACTCGCTCTTTCCAAGTCGCCCAAGGTTGATTTGCAAGACTGTGATCATCTTTTATTAAATCAAAACCCGCCAGCGCTAAAGTTCGCGCCATCTCTGCAAGCGTTGCGGGATCAGAGCCCATTGGCTTTAGCGCCGTGGTCAGGAGTGGACGTGACTCAGCTTTCAATAGAGCGCGAAGTCCACTTACTCCAAAACGCGGTCCCTTAAATTTATCTAGGAATAAAGAAGGGAGCTTGAGGTCAACTATTCGCACACCAGGAAAGAGTGAGGCATTTCCCCAAAGTACATTTAGCAGCTGAGTTAGCTCACCGCCGGCAACATCCGGATTGTAAGAAATCGTTATTAAATGGTTGGATTTATCGCTAGAGGTTATCTCTTCAATTTTGCCTACCACTTGATCCTGAATCCAACTAGGTGCCAATTCGAATGGAAACTCGATAGTTTGTTCTACTCGAATTAGATCAGCAATCGATTTTGGATCTTCTCCAAAGTAGGAATAAGTTACGTAAATTCGATCCATTAAAGTGCTTCCGCCTTTGCGCTGCTATGAACTGTTACCGAACGTTGTTCTTCTAACTCCGCCTCATCAATATTCAACTTTCGGCCAATTGAATTTTCCACGGCGCGAATTAGCGCCTGTGCATCCATGAGGTACTCGGCCATCAAATACTTCTGAGATGCACCGTGCGCATAAGTGTCCTTCAGGCCAATGCGTTGAAGTGGAACTCCAATACCATTTTCTGCCATCACCTCGGCAACTGCGCTGCCAAGTCCTCCGATGATTGAGTGGTTTTCCATAGTGATTATCCCGTGCTTTGCGCTCTTTAGAGCAGAGATGATTCGTGGGTCAGTAAATGGTTTGAGTGTTGAAACGTGAAGATGTGAAACTGATACACCACGATCTTGCAGAAGTGGAATAGCGCGAAGTGCTTCTTCGGTCATGATTCCTGAGGTAATGAGCGTGATATCTGAACCTGTAGAGAGAATTCTTGCGGTGTTTAGCACAAACGGTTCATCCTTTGGGAATATGCGGCTTACTTCACCACGAAGCATGCGAATATAAACAGGACCATCAATTTTGTGAGCAACTTCAAGTACAGATTCCACCTCAGTTGCATCGCCAACTTCAAGAATTGTCATATTTGGGATCGCGCGAACGATTGCAATATCTTCAATTGCCTGATGCGTAACTCCACCCGGCGTCATTATGCCTGGAAGAAATCCAACTAGACGAACTTTCAGCGAAGGGTAAGCAACCGACATTTGTAGTTGATCTAACGGGCGGCGATAGAGAAATACCGAGAAGGTATGTAGCCAGGGCTCGAAACCTTCGCGCGCTAAACCCGCAGCAAATCCAAGCATATTTTGCTCAGCCATTCCCATTGAGAAAAAGCGATCTGGGTAGGTATCGCGCCACTTACCAACTTCACATGAATTTGTTAAATCTGCAGATAGAACCAGAACTTTTGGCTTATCTTTTGCCCAATCGATAAAGTTTTGCTGATGGGGTCGGGCGACAATTTCGTAACTCATTTCACCATCTCCTGATAAGCCTTCTCATATTTCGCACGTTCTTCGGCGCCGGTGAATCTCAAATAATGCAGAGTTGGTTTGCGTTCTTCCATTATCGCCAATCCGCGCACTGGATCTGTGTAACAAAGCAACACGTGTGGATTATTCGTTACTTCTCGCGCCGCTGCAAGAATTGCTGGAATGTCGTGACCATCTAGAACGGTCACATCCCATCCAAATGCACGAATTCGATCTGCAAGTGGCTCAATCCTCATAACCGTATCCACTGGGCCATCGCATTGATTTAGATTTACATCAACAATCACACGCAACTTATCTAGGCCGTGGAACTTCGCAGCTTGTAGGGCCTCGTAAGTTTGGCCTTCTTGGAATTCACCATCGCTCATAAATAC
>JBIJCP010000153.1:0-4906 GCA_044344635.1 Candidatus Planktophila sp.
CTTCGCTGGTATTTATCGGCCCACAAGCGCCATCTTGGAAGCGAGGTTTGCGGACAATCAAGAACGAGCGCGGGCCGCGCGATACCTACGGTTAGAGCGCCTTAAATACCCCTCACCCACTAGGAACCCTCACCCACGCTCAGAAAATGGCGCATTTGCCACACCTATGGCTTTTTATGGCTAGCAGGCTTTTCATTTACCGATAGGATTACCAGGCTCAATGAAGGAATTCCCCTTCTAGGCGTGTTTTAAAGCCAGAACCAGATTTAGAAGGAGCTTTAGTGACGAAGCAAGCCGGCGGATATGACGCCAGTTCGATCACCGTCCTTGAGGGCCTCGACGCCGTCCGCAAACGCCCCGGTATGTATATCGGCTCAACTGGCGAACGCGGCCTCCACCACCTTGTCTATGAAGTAGTCGATAACTCAGTTGATGAAGCGCTCGCCGGTTACTGCGATGAGATAAATGTAACTTTAATGGAAGACGGATCACTGCAATGCATCGATAACGGCCGCGGAATTCCAGTTGATATCCACCCAGTGGAAAAGAAACCAGCCCTCGAAGTCGTTCTTACCGTTTTACACGCCGGTGGAAAATTTGGCGACGGAGGCTACTCGGTCTCTGGCGGATTACACGGCGTTGGAATTTCGGTAGTCAACGCGCTATCAACTGATTTATCTGTACAAGTACAACGCGACGGTTTCTTCTGGAGCCAAGAATATAAATTGGGCGTACCAACTGCGCCAGTCAAAAAAGGTGGCACATCCGAGAAGACCGGAACCACTGTTCAATTCTGGCCATCTGCCGAAATATTTGAAACTACAGATTTCTCTTTTGAGATTTTATCTACCCGTTTCCGCGAAATGGCATTTCTAAATAAAGGCCTACGTTTAACCCTCACAGATCTGCGCCCTGGCCACGTCGACGAAAAAGGCGAACCACTTCGCGTTAATTACAAATACGATGGTGGTATTGCGGACTTTGTAAAGCATTTGAATTCAACTCGTGGTGAGACCCATAAATCAATTATCTTCTTTGAAGGCGAAGATAAAAAAGCCAAATTATCGCTAGAAGTTGCGATGCAATGGAACGCTGGTTTCTCTGAATCTGTTTATACCTTTGCAAACACGATTCACACCCACGAAGGTGGCACCCACGAAGAAGGCTTCCGTACCGCACTTACCTCGGTTGTAAATAAATTTGGCGAAGAAGCAGGTTTCATTCGCAAGAAAGAAGATCGCTTAACCGGAGATGATGTACGCGAGGGTTTAACCGCAATTGTGTCTATTAAATTAGCTGAGCCACAGTTTGAAGGACAGACAAAAACAAAACTTGGTAACACAGAAGCGAAGTCATACACCCAAAAATCTGTAAATGAATTTTTAACGCAATGGTTTGAACAAAATCCACAAGAAGGTAAAGATATTGTCCGTAAAAGTATTGACGCAGCAGCCGCACGTGTTGCTGCTCGCAAAGCCCGTGATTTATCGCGTAACCGCAAAGGTTTACTCGAAGGTCGCGGAATGCCCGGCAAGTTAGCTGATTGCCAATGGACCGATCCAGCAAAGTGCGAGCTCTACATTGTTGAAGGTGACTCTGCTGGCGGCTCTACAAAAGGTGGACGCGATTCACGTAACCAAGCAGTGTTGCCGATCCGCGGAAAGATTCTTAACGTTGAAAAAGCACGCATTGACCGGGTGCTACAAAACAACGAAGTACAAGCGTTAATTACCGCACTAGGCACAGGCGTACATGAAGATTTCGATATTGAAAAACTTCGTTACCACAAGATTATTTTAATGGCCGATGCCGATGTCGATGGACAACATATCCGCACATTGCTCTTAACTTTGCTATTCCGTTTTATGCGCCCACTGATTGAAAATGGCTATGTTTACTTAGCCCAACCACCCCTTTATAAAATTAAATGGGGCGGTAAAGATGAGGTGCAATATGCCTTCTCTGATCGCGAACGCGATGGCATGATCAAAATTGGTTTAGATTCCGGAAAACGTTTACCAAAAGATGACGGAATCCAGCGCTTTAAAGGTTTAGGCGAAATGCCCGCAAAAGAACTTTGGGACACAACAATGGATCCAGAACACCGCGTCTTGATTCAAGTAACTCTTGATGATGCTGCAGCTGCTGATGATTTATTCTCAGTATTAATGGGCGAAGATGTAGAACAACGCCGTGCATTTATTCAACGTAACGCCAAAGATGTTAGATTCTTGGATATTTAAATGGCTGAAGATAAAACTCCTGTAGATCGCACCGGAATGGCTAATCCTGGCGATGATTTCGATCGTATTGAAACTGTTGATCTACAAGTCGAAATGGCCCGCTCTTATCTTGATTACGCAATGTCAGTTATCGTTGGACGCGCATTGCCCGATGTACGCGATGGTTTGAAACCAGTTCACCGCAGAGTTTTATATGCAATGTACGACGCTGGGTATCGCCCAGATAAGGGTTACTACAAATCTTCTCGCATCGTCGGTGATGTCATGGGTAATTACCATCCACACGGCGACACCGCGATTTACGACACCGTAGTCCGCTTAGCCCAGCACTGGTCACTTCGCTATCCATTGGTAGATGGCAATGGAAACTTTGGTTCCCCCGGCAACGATCCGGCCGCGGCAATGCGTTATACCGAAGCTCGTTTATCTCCTATCGCAATGGAGATGATGCGCGATATCGATGAAGATACCGTTAACTTTTCACCAAATTACGATGGTCGATCACAAGAACCGGATGTATTACCAAGTCGCTTCCCGAACTTATTGGTAAACGGTTCTGCCGGTATCGCAGTCGGTATGGCGACAAATATTCCGCCACACAATCTGCGCGAGATCACCGAAGGCGTTATCTACTCACTTAATAACCCAGATCTAAAACCAGAAGAGTTACTTAATGAACTTTTAAAGATTGTTAAAGGCCCAGACTTTCCAACCAAAGCTTTAATCGTTGGCCGTACCGGAATTGAAGAGGCTTACCGCACAGGTCGCGGATCAGTGACGATGCGTGCTGTCGTGCAAGTTGAAGAAATAAATAAGCGCACCTGTTTAGTTGTTAGCGAACTTCCTTACCAAGTTAACCCAGATAACCTGGCGCTTAAGATCGCTGAGTTGGTTAAAGATGGAAAAATTAAAGGCATCGCTGACGTGCGTGATGAAGGTAATGAGCGCCTAGGACAACGCCTTGTAATCGTTCTACAATCTTCCGCAATTCCAAAGGTTGTTTTAAATAATCTTTATAAGCAGACCCAACTACAAGATACCTTTGGCGCAAATATGTTGGCCCTTGTCGATGGTGTGCCACGCACGCTGCGCCTTGATGAATTTATTAAGTTCTATATCCAACATCAAGTCGAAGTAATTATTCGCCGCACCAAATATCGTTTAGCTGAGAAAGAAAAACGCGCCCACATCTTGCAGGGTTACTTAAAAGCACTTGATGCCCTCGATGCTGTTATTGCTTTAATCCGCGCTTCAACAACACCTGAAGAAGCGCGGACCGGTTTAATGAAGCTACTTGATGTTGATGAAGTACAAGCAAATGCAATTCTTGATATGCAACTGCGCCGTATTGCAGCCCTAGAACGCCAAAAGATCAACGATGAATACAACGGCCTTATGGCCGATATTGTTGAGCTCAATGAGATCTTGGCAAGTGAAGCAAAACAGCGCCAGATAATCATTTCAGAGCTCACTGAACTAACTGCAAAGTATGGCGATGAGCGCCGCACACAGATTGTGGCGAGCGAAGGCGATTTCTCAGCAGAAGATTTGATTCCAGATCAAGACGTTGTTGTAACAATCACCCGCACTGGCTACGCCAAGCGCACCAACGCCGATCTTTATAAGACACAACGTCGTGGAGGTCGCGGAGTTAAGGGCGCAGCGCTAAAACAAGATGACGTTGTCGATCACTTCTTTGTTGCCAGCACACACGACTGGTTACTGTTCTTTACCAACCAAGGCCGTGTTTATCGCGCCAAAGTGCACGAGCTTCCAGATGCGGGTCGCGATGCGCGCGGCCAACACGTAGCAAATTTAATGGCTTTTAAATCCGACGAAATAATCGCACAAGTTTTATCATTTAAAGATTACAACGCATCTCCTTACTTAGTCCTTGCTACCAAAACTGGTTTAGTTAAGAAGACTCCACTGATTGAATACGATTCACCACGCACTGGTGGTTTGATTGCAATCTCGCTAAAGCCAGGTGATGAAGTTGTCTCAGCTGCACTTGTCAATCAAGGTGATGAGCTACTTCTTGTATCTAAGAAAGCAATGTCACTTCGATTTGCCGCAGATGAAGAATCGCTACGCCCAATGGGTCGCTCAACAAGTGGCGTTATCGGAATGAAGTTCCGTGCCGGTGATGAACTTTTGACAATGGCTCGAATTAATTCGCAATCTGCAAATGTATTTGTATTAACCGCAACCGATGGCGGATACGGAAAGAAAACTCCACTTGGTGAATATCGTTTACAAGGTCGCGGTGGAATCGGAATTAAAGCTGCGAAGATTGATGAGAATTCACGCGGTTCATTAGTTAGCGCACTTGTTCTTGCCGACACCGATGAAATTTTGGCGATAACTTCCGCCGGCACCGTGATGCGCACACCAGCGGCCGAGGTGCGCCAGACCGGCCGCGATTCAATGGGCGTTCGCTTGGTAAACCTCGATGAAGGCGTCGCACTGGTCTCTGTTACACAGAACCAGGAAGATGAGATTTCCGCTAAATAACGCTACGCTGTCGCCTTCTGCGCTAAGGCGTGCGTTTTGGTCTCTTGGAGAAGTTCAAGTAACCTAGCGCTTCTGCAATAAAGAGAGATCTTTCTTGCGGGCCCATAGCTCAGCCTGGTTAGAGCGCTTCCCTGATAAGGAAGAGGTCG
>JBIJCP010000091.1:0-4809 GCA_044344635.1 Candidatus Planktophila sp.
CAAAACAATCGTCCTTTTGTTCCTGGTGTACCAATTGGTGAAGTCACAGCCGTTGATAACGCCGCAGGAGCGGTCACGCAGACAGCAGATGTAAAACTCTTCGCCAATTTTGCAACGCTTAGCGTGGTCGCAGTTGTTGTTGGTTCCCCTAAAGCCGATCCGCGTGATGCACTGGTGCCGAAAGCGCCTATTCCAACGCCAATTCCAACTGTGACGGTCTACGCCACACCTTCTGAATCGCCGAAGCCATAAATGTTTGCTCGTCGCTTCTTTATCTCATTTCCAATTTTCGCATTGATCTACCTGATCCAAGAGTCGGTGGTTAGCCAATTTAGAATCTTTGGTGGAGGCTTCTCGCTCTTTCTTGTATTTACCCTTCTCTGGTCCGCCCTTGGTACTCCCGAATTAGGTGCACTAACTGGATTTGGCGCTGGATTACTTATGGATTTATCCCAAACCACATCTGGTCCGATGGGCCAATGGACGCTAATTATGATCTTGGCGGGATTTGCCATCTCGTATCTGGGTTACGGAGATGATAACTTTCGTGGCAATCCAATTTCACTTGTTGTAATTGTTGCAATTGCGGTTCCGATTACCAGGCTTGCTTATTTAGTGATTGGCTTAATGTTCGGCAGTGAATTGGGAAGCACTCTCCAAGTTTCTATCTCCTTGCTTGCATCTGCGCTCTGGACTGTTGCCTTTGTTCCGCTATTAATGCCCTTTGTCACAAGAATTCATAGCACCCTCTTTGAAGAGAAGAGTCGGGGATGAATCAACGCGCAAGACTTAGCCTCTTAGTTGTTCAAGTTCTTATTCTCTCGTTATTACTTGGGTTATTAGGACGTCTTTTCTACCTGCAGATTGCAGCGGGTCCAATATATCGTGATGCCGCTCTCTCAATTCAAAGTCGTGATGTTGTAACTCCCGCTACTCGCGGTTTAATCGTTGATTCATCAGGTGTGCCGCTAGCGCTAAATAGAGTCGGAATCGCAGTTACAGTCGATCGGACCACGATTGACCGGCAACCCGATAAAGGCGTTGCGGTTTTGCGCGATTTGGCAATTCTCTTAGATCTTAAATATGAAGATGTATATCAGCGCACTCGCTTGTGTGGTGAATTACCGGCAGGAACGCGCGCTGGTTGCTGGACGGGATCACGTTTTCAGCCGATTCCAATAACTAAGGAAGCTGATCCGGAAATTGCGCTACGAATTGTGGAGCGCTCAGATCAGTACCCAGGTATATCTGCGACGCCAGTTTCAATTCGAAACTATCCCGGTAATGCCGGATTAAATGGTGCACATCTACTTGGATATGTTGGACCGCTAACCGAGAGCGACCTTGCGGGAGAAAATGGGCGAAGTTACTTCCGTTCTGAGGTAATTGGCAAAGCTGGCTTAGAAGATCAATACGATGAATATTTGCGGGGGACTCCGGGAATCAGAACGGTAATTGTGGATCGTCGAGAAGCGGTTACGCGCACAAGCCAAAATTCAAAACCTATCGGCGGAAATCATTTGGTGACTAGTATTGATGCACGGGTACAAGCTTCAGCTGAAAGCGCTTTAGAAGATGCGGTACGTAGAGCTCGTGCATCTGGTTATCCCTCAGATGGCGCTGCCGCTGTTGTAATGGATGTAAGAAATGGTCAGATACTGGCTTTAGCTTCTTATCCAACCTTTGACCCAAATGCTTACGAGCGTGGTCTTACCGTTGCTGAGGCTAAAAATCTGTATAGCGCTAAGGCGGGCGTGCCTGCGCTATCGCGCACTATTCAAGGAGTCTTTGCTCCAGCTTCTACATTTAAAGTTGTCTCAGTTGTTGCGGCCGCAAAAGCTGGATATAACTTAAATGCAAATTATGACTGTCCTTCAGAGGTGGAAGTAGGAACGCGCGCCTTTCAAAACTTCGAAAGCAAAGCGCAAGGTGTGATTTCGCTGAAGAAAGCGGTAGCTGTCTCTTGTGACACGATTTGGTACCGAATTGCATTTGATGAATGGCTGCGTGACGGTGGGCTAAACCCGAAATCCGATGCTAATGACTACTTCTACAACGCCGCCAAAGGCTTTCAAGTTGGAACCAAGACAGGTATAGACCTGCCATCTGAATCTTCTGGAAGGTTAGCGGATCGAGAGTGGCGCAAGTCTTGGTATGAAGAGAATAAGGATTTTTATTGCAACTATAAAACTCGCGCCCCACAGAGTAAGCAGACCGCGTTCTTAGTTCAGCTAGCCTATGAAAATTGTTTAGATGGAGATAAAATTCGTGCCGGAGATGCGGTCAACTTCTCGATTGGCCAAGGCGATACAGTAATCACTCCACTTAAATTAACTCAGATGTATGCTGCTATCGCTAATGGTGGAACTCTTTGGAAGCCAACTATCGGCAAAGCAATTGTAGAAACTGATGGAACAGTTGTTAAGGCTTTCGAAAGAGAAAAGGTTGGTACATTGCCAACAGATAAAAAGACACTTCGTTTCTTACAAAGTTCATTACGCGAAGTTGTAATCAGCGGAACTGGTGCGGGAGTCTTCAGCGGCTTCCCTATAGAAATCAGCGGCAAGACTGGTACTGCAGAAGTCTTCGGCAAGAATCCAAACGGAAGCGATAAGGCAGATACATCTTGGTTTGCGTCGTACGGCCCAACAAAAAAGCCGCGTTTCGCAGTCGTGATGATGGTCAGCCAAGGCGGATTTGGAGCATCTACTTCCGGCGTTGGCGTGAAAAAGATTTATGAAACGCTCTTTGGCGTTTTGGGTGCAAAAGTTGCTTCTGAGAAGATAATTTTCCCAAGTGGGGTCCCGCCAGTAACCTTGCCAAAGATATCTCCAGCGACAAAAGTTAAGGGGGCACAGTGAGTTTAGCTTCCCAACGAATTAACTATCGCAAGAGTTCTAGACCCTCTGCCTTTGCCGGCTTCGATCCAATTTTAACTATCGCAGTCGGGCTGCTGCTGATTATGGGAACCCTCTTGGTTTATTCAGCAACCCGCAATTGGTATGCCGCAAATGGATTAGATCCAGAGTATTACTTAAAGCGACACGTTATCAATATTTTGATTGGTTCACTGCTGGCGTGGGGGACGACGGTAATTGATTATCGGTTGCTGCGTGCCTACACACCAATACTTTGGATAATCTCAGTTATAGCCCTGAGTGCAGTGTTGATTCCAGGTATTGGTGATGAAAGAAATGGCGCAAGAGCTTGGATAGGCCTTCCTTTTGGATTCCAATTGCAACCAGCAGAGCTAGCGAAAATTGCAATTATTGTAGGAATGTCATTGATCTTATCTGAGCGAACCCACGACAGCGATGCTGCTCAGCATCGTGATGTTATGCAAGCACTTATTGTCGCTGCTATTCCAGTTTTGCTGATTGCGGCTCAACCCGATATGGGAACCATCTTCATAATCAGTATTGCGGTGGTAACGATTATCGCTGTCTCCGGAGCGCCTATGCGTTGGGTGGTTGGCTTGATATTGGTTGCAGTGATCGGAAGTTTTGCGGCGGTAAAAGTTGGTGTAGTAAATGACTACCAAGTAAAACGATTACAAGCCTTTGTAGATCCAAATTTAGATGCACAGGGCAGTGGATATCAATTACGACAAGCGCGAATAACTATTGGATCTGGTGGCTTAGTCGGTACCGGTTTATTCAATGGACCTCAGACAAGTGGCAGATTCGTACCAGAGCAACAGACTGACTTTATTTTTACAGTTGCGGGAGAAGAACTTGGGTTTCTGGGTAGCGGATTTATAATAATTCTCTACCTAATAGTTTTGATGCGCGCATTTGGCATTGCCCGAAGATCGAGCGACCCCTACGGGAAGCTAGTTTGCACGGGAGTAATTGCCTGGTTTGCATTTCAAGCATTTGAAAATATTGGGATGACCCTTGGCATGATGCCGATGACTGGCGTTCCTCTTCCCTTTGTCTCATATGGCGGATCAAGTATGTTCGCCACAATGATCGGATTTGGCTTGCTTCAAAACGTGCATGCCCGTCACCGCGGGTGATTGAGCGTAAAGTAAGGGTCATTTGACGCTTTAGCGTGAAGTTGTGGCATACTTCCACTAACAGTTCAGCGCGGCTCGCGAACCAATTCGCGAATAAAGCCAGCGGCGGACTAACAAAGATTTGCTTGAAGAATTTACGCAGGTCAACCCAATGGTTGCCAGCCTGTTAAGTGACTGCAAGCCAGAGCGCGTTAATTAACGCATAGAGGATTTGGTGCCATGGCGATTGAGCCAAAGTCACCGCGCAAGCGTGCGGTGAAAAAAGTAAGTAAGAAGAAATCTCTAGCTGCAGATACATCAACGGAAACTGTTGATACATCTGTTGCTGAAGCAACCGAAAGTAAGAGCAAGAAGAGAGCACCGGCTATTCCGGTCCCAATTTTCCAAGCAGCGACAACCGAGAAAGCTCCGAAGGCTGCCCGAAAGAGCGCAGTTAAAGGCGCGGCTGCAAAAAACGCTACAGATGCTGCTGCACCAGCAGATGCTGCTGCACCAGCAGATGATGAAGATTCACGTGGTGGTCGCAATCGCCGTCGCCGCCGTGGTGGTCGCGGACGTCGTAAGCCAAGCATTGATGGCGTAGATAGCTCAGAATTAAATGAAGATGGTGATGAGCCAAGCTCTGAAGCAATCGATGAAGGTGCAGAAGGTGCCACACATCGCCGTCGTCGCCGTCGTCGCGCAACTGGTGAAGGCGTAACTCCAGGTGAGATTGTTGATGAAGATGGCGTAATCACAGTTGTTAAGGTGCGCGAAGTGCGCGAACGCACCGAACGCCCGACACGTAGCGA
>JBIJCP010000012.1:0-15982 GCA_044344635.1 Candidatus Planktophila sp.
TCAGGTACGACTTTCTCAAGCCACTTGTCGTAACTAATTTTAAATTGCTTTTCAAAGGCAACTTTCCACTTCTCACTGTCTTGACCAGGTGTATTAACAATAGCTTTCGTAAAAGATATAAGTTCTTCATGACCGAATTGATAAACAAGTTGTTCTACAAGTAGCCGACCTGCCTCATATCCACCCTCTTGGGAGCCGCAGGCAGCACCGCTAAATCCAGTTCCAAGTCGCTTGGCGGCAGTCATCAGATCCTGCTTTTTAAACCTTTTGTGCCAAGAAAAAACTTCTTTGAACTCCGAGAAATTTTTGGCTGTTCCAAGCACGCTTCCGTAATAAACCGCTTGACCCTCATTCAGCCAACAAGGCAGTAGATCCTCCCGCTTTTCTGACCAAACTCGTTGTATGTGGTTAACCACCTCATGCTCAACAGTAGTTTTCCAAACAATATCTAGTGGATTGGTGCAATCATTTGGATAAAGGGTGAATTGAAGTAATCCAGAACCATCTGAGGAAAAGCCCATACTGCCGGCATTCCACAACTTGCAACGATTACTGCTATTTAGATTACCTTTGAACCAAGTTTCCCATTCAGCATGGCCTCTTGAACCCGCTGGATCTGCTTTAGAAAATTCTTGTGCCATCCATGCAGTAGTCTCATTATTTCCAATTACGATATAAAAATTAATACTTGCCGCTTCGTCTCCAAAAAATTTGATAAAATTAGTTGTACGATTTCTTACCTCACTAACTACTGACTGCTTAATTGAAGAATTTGAGATTATCTGAATTTTATTTTTAGGTAATTTACCTTGATTTGTATTATAGATAAGCCGTACACTGTTATATGCCTGCTCTCTTGCACTTATATTTTTCCCAGGAGATTGCGAAGCTCCCTTATCCCAAATCAATTTAGTTCCAGACTTTATGCAGGTAAAGGTTTTTGCGCCAACAACTGATTTAACTCCTACCTTTGTGCATTTTGCCCCCGCCTTAGCTGCGGCATGAGAGGTGGAGAGCTGAGATGAAAGAAGAAGAGGTGTGATCACTATTAAGGCAATTAGGCGCTTTCTCATAATTTGATCCTAGTAGCATCTAGCACTTTGTAATAGGGGTATATATAAGAATTCACTCTTCACACCTTCATATTTCTTGTGTAAGTTAATCCACTATGACCCGACAATCTAAAAGTCGGGGAAGCACCCGAAAAAAGCGGAGTGAAACCCTCATCCTCCGCTCTGCAGGTGTAAAAAAGGCAACCTACTTGCAATAATCGCTCTTCTTTTCAAATTTGCCATCACGACCTGGTAGTAAATTCACTATCGCACTGTCGGCTTGAGGCAATGAATTAAGCCAACAGATTCCGTAAGAATCTGCCGGATACTGAGAATGGGCGCTCGCCCAAACAGGATCTTTCGATGCTTCATTTTTCTGACGCATATCGTAAACGCCGAAATCTACAGAGACATTGTTGAGGAATCCAACTTCCGTGGCAATCACTTCACCGACCGTTACAGCAACAGGCGGATTTACTGGGTCAGTACGAGTGTCTTCCTTTATCGGAAAGGCATTAACTACTGCTTCAAATTTGGGGGTTAATTTTCTTAAATGATCGAATCGGAACGAAACTCCACAATTTCCATCAAACTCAAAGAGATACTGAATCTCTCCCATTTCTCTATAACGAACAACCCGTGAAATTTTGCCGTTTAGCGGAATCTTCACTGTTACCAAATTGTCGGTCGCATTATCAAAACCAAAACCACCATGCGCTTTGTAATTTCCGCCTCGCTCCTGCCCCGGATAAAGAATTGATGTGACCTTTGATAGGTCAACTGGCGTTTGAAGAAGTGGAGTTGGACATATTGACACTGAAGTGGCACCAGTACTTGGAGATGATGATGCTGGTGCGGTAGGTGAAGCGCTCTTAGTGCGAACTCCTTTGCTCCAAACAAATTTCTTACCGCTCTTGATACAGGTGTACTTGATCCCTGCGGATGTACTGACTTGGCCAAGTTTTTTACAAGCAGTGCCTGGTTTTACCGCCGCTGTTGCAGTTGAAAGGTTTAGCGAAAGAACCAAGCAACCGATTATTATGGTTGCAGATATTCGCTTCATGCTTCCGAGAATATCAATGAGATAGCAACGCGAACAGAGGTTTGGAGCGGGGAATTACCCAGGTTGGAGAGGATAAATCCCTCATCCTCCGCATATAAATTAAATCTCTACCCCGATGTATTTGGTCTCGAGGAATTCGTGAATTCCATCAAAGCCACCTTCGCGGCCAAGACCTGATTGTTTAACACCACCGAATGGTGCAGCTGGATCTGAAATCAGTCCGCGGTTGATTGCGACCATTCCAGATTCGATTGCTTCAGAGATCTGAATTGCGCGCTTTAGGTTTTCAGAATACACATAACTAATTAGCCCGAAATCGGTGTTGTTGGCTAATTCAATGGCTTCGGCGTCGGTATCAAAAATTACAACTGGAGCAACTGGGCCGAAGACTTCGTGGTTAAGAATTTCTGCCTTTTTATCTACTTCGAGAACTGTTGCGGGATAGAAAGCGCCTGGACCATCAGGTATCTTTCCGCCAGTTAATACCTTTGCGCCTGCTTTGATTGAGTTATCGACTAACTCGGCGATCTTGTTGCGCTCTTTAATGGAAACGCTCGCGCCAAGTTGAATGCCTGCATCGCGGCCACGTCCCATTACGAATGAACCCATTGCTGCAGCAAACTTTTCCATAAATTCTTTTGCAACTGGACGTTGTACATAAATTCGATTAGCGGCGGTGCAAGCAGCGCCACCATTGCGCATCTTGGCGAGCATTAAACCTTTAACCGCTTCATCAATATTGGCATCATCCATCACGACGAATGGTGCGTTTCCGCCGAGTTCCATTGAGCAACGGATTACATTGTCGGCAGCCTCTTTCAGAATTACGCGGCCGACTTCAGTTGATCCGGTGAAAGAAAGATTCTTAACGCGCTTATCGTGCAGCATCTTGGCAATTGCTGGACCTGTTGGTGTTGGCAAAATTAAATTAACAACACCTTTTGGAACTCCCGCTCGATCTAAAATATCAACGATGGCGAGCGCAGTAAGAGGTGTTTCGCCTGCTGGTTTTAAGATCATGGTGCATCCCGCAGCAATTGCTGGACCGATTTTGCGAGTTGCCATTCCAGCTGGGAAATTCCAAGGAGTAATTAGAATTGAGAGACCGACTGGTTGGTGCGTAACAAGGATTCGTTTGTCTCCACTTGGTGACATTCGGAAGTCACCTGCGATACGGACTGCTTCTTCGGAGAACCAACGGAAAAATTCTGCGGCATAAGCAACTTCACCTTTGGCATCAGGTAAGGCTTTTCCATTCTCTTTCGAAATCAATTCGGCTAGGTAATCTGCTTCTTGCGTCATTAATTCAAATGCTTTGCGCAGGATTTCACCGCGAACGCGTGGGGCGGTCTTGGCCCAAGCAGGTGCGGCGCGATCGGCGGCGGCTAGCGCAGCCTCAATTTCGGCATCCCCGGCGGTCGCTACCTTGGCGATTACTGAGCCATCACTTGGATCAATTACATCCAAAGTGCCGTTTCCATCGACCCATTGGCCATCTATATATAACTGAGTGCGCATAAGATGAGCATACTGAAAAGGCAATTAAACGCGCTAGCCGCGGTAACTGAAGGAGTTTTTGTGCCAAAGTCTTGGACGGATGGTGCGGATACACCAGTTGTTAGACGAGAACTGGGTCACCTTAAAGACCCATTAAGTTACAAAGTCAAAAAGTACTTTCTTGGGATTCCTCTTAATCGCCATACCTTGTCCTCCCAGAGGTTAAGTAAGAAAAATGCTTTTGGCGTTCTCTCTTCTGACTGCATCTCTTCCTCTGCCTACGGCGGCGAGCAGATACTTGTTGCGCTAATTCCTGCCTTCGGTCTCGCAGCATTTACGATTTTCCCTCCCATGATCGGGATCATCATCGTGATGTTGATCGCAATAACACTTCTATATCGCGACGTTATTACAACATACACACGTTCTGGCAGCGCCTATCTTGTCTCTCGCGAAAACTTTGGACGAGTAGTTTCACAAGTCGCAGCAGTCGAACTTATGTTTGGCTACATCATTACTGTTGCAATTCAATCTGCCGCAGGAGTTGCTGCACTTTTATCGACCTTCCCAGAATTAAATCCATTTAAGGTACAAATTACAGTTTTAATCGTATTTACTCTTACTTATGTCAATCTAAGAGGAGTAAAAGAAGCGGGTGCTTTTTTTGTAATTCCGTCTTATCTCTTCATGGGCTCAATGCTTATTGTTTTCATTTTTGGAATTTATAGATACTTTGCAGGAACTTTGCCTGTATATAGCCAAGATACGGAGGGGCTTGTTCCAATCGGACAGGCACAAGGTTTGCTCTCAGTTGCGGCGATGCTTTTAATACTAAAAGCATTTGCAAATGGAAGCGCATCTCTCACTGGACTTGAAGCGATCTCAGA
Organism: Candidatus Planktophila sp.; assembly: GCA_044344635.1. Taxonomy (GTDB): domain Bacteria; phylum Actinomycetota; class Actinomycetes; order Nanopelagicales; family Nanopelagicaceae; genus Planktophila. The sequence continues at coordinate 4,500 of JBIJCP010000012.1, forward strand.
TAGCGTTCCGTTATTTAAAAACCCAGGGCATGTAAATGCGAAAAAAGTATTGATTCTCATGAGCGCCACTCTAGGTACTTTAATTATCGGTATTGCTTGGCTTGCTAAAGAAACTCAGGCGATTCCATATGCCGATGGAACGCCAACCGTGATCTCTCTAATTGCGAAGGCTGCACTTGGTGATGGACTAATTGGAGATATTCTTTTCATCCTAACTCAAGCTGGAACCATGCTAATTTTATTTGCAGGCGCAAATACCTGTTTTACCGCCTTCCCTAATTTGGTCAATATGGTGGCTAACGATGGTTATCTGCCTCGAAGGCTGACCCAACGTGGGCATAAATTAGTTTTTTCAAATGGGGTTTTATTTATCGCCGGTTTCGCGACTCTATTGGTCATTGTTACCCAAGCAAGTATTACGGTTTTGGCGGCAATTTATGCGCTTTCGGTCTTTGTGGGGTTCGCACTAACCGGAGCGGGAATGACAAAAAGAAGTATCCGCCTAAAGCTGCCAAAGCGAAAAATTTTATCCCACAGTATCTCAACTGCGATTGCAGTTTTTACAGTTCTAGTTCTCTCAATAGTTAAGTTCTCAGAAGGTACCTGGGTTGTCGTAATCGGTACGCCATTAGTAGTGATTCTAATGTTGAAATTTAATAAACAGTACGCACGCGAACAAAAAGCACTTACTATCAAGCAACATCAGGAGCGTGCGACTTCAATCGCACGACACGATGTGACTGTTCTTGTGGACAACGTAGATATCGCAACGGTTGGTGCGGTTCGTTACGCGCGTAGCCTTAAGCCACGAAATCTAAGCGCTGTTCACTTTGTAATTGACGACCGACGGGCAGAAGATATTAAAGAGGCGTGGGCAAAATCAGATGCGCTAGATGATGTGACTCTCGAACTAATCGACTGCCCGGATAGGCGGCTTGCAAACTCAGCACTTGACTATGCAATTCGTATGACCGAAAAGCAAGATGTTGAATTGACGCTCTTGCTTCCGCGCCGTTCATATTCAGGTTTCCTTGGCCGCTTGCTTCACGATCAAACTGCTGAAGAGATTGCTGCACCTATTTCTCAATTGCAGCGCGTCGTCGCAACCATTGTTCCTTTTGACGTGGATCGCATTACTTTATCCTCACAGTTAACCCTTGCTGTGCCAAGTGAAGTTAAGCCAGTGGTGGCACCTGTTGCGCGATTTAAACCAATCGAAGATGTTATGAAGAACGTTGAACCCGTTAGCCACTACGCAGAAGATATGACACCTATCGGCGAGATTCAGTGGCGCAAGCGAGCCCATGTCCAGGGCAAGGTAACAGCGATTAAGAGCGCACCACGTGGATCTGCCCCAATTCTTCAAGTTGAAGTTTGGGATCAGACTGGTGGCGTTACTTTGCAATTTTTGGGTCGCCGCGAGATCGCAGGCCTTGAAGTCGGTTCGCAGATTCGTGCAGAAGGCATGGTCGGCGAAGAAGAAGGTGCGCTGACTATCTTGAATCCTTCTTACCAACTATTGGTTTAAATCAACGCTGCTTTTCGAAGAAATCACTTAAAAGCTTGGCGCATTCGGCCTCGCGAACTCCAGAAGTTACATCCATTTTATAAAGTGCGCGCGGATCTCTAATCACATCCCAGACAGAACCAACTGCGCCTGCTTTCTTATCCCACGCGCCGAAAATTAGATGAGAAATGCGCGCTTGTGCGATTGCGCCAGCACACATCGCGCAAGGTTCTAAAGTTACAATCAAAGTGCAACCATCGAGTCGAGAATTTTGCAATCGGTTCGCAGCGTTTCTTATCGCGACTATTTCGGCATGCGCGGTTGGATCGTTTTTGACTTCGCGTTCATTCGAACCGCTTCCGACAACAATTCCATCTTTGTTGATGACTAGTGCACCAACTGGGACATCGCCGGTCGCGGTAGCTTTTTCTGCAATTGCGATCGCTTTATCCATAAGCGATTCAGGGCTTTGATTTGAAATTCTTATAACTCCAATAACTCAGCGAATTGTTCGGCAAATCCTAGGCGGCTAGCGATCGCTTCTAATTGTTCATCTGGAAAAAGTTCTGCATCATCGCAGAGTGCAGAGAGTTCCATTTGATTAACTCCGAGATCTGCCAAAATATCTAAATGCCCAACCGGAAGAGGTTCTTCATCTTCTTCAGGAGAATCTAAATCACAGAGTTCGAGAAATTCTGCGGCGACTGCATAATCCATTGCACAAGTCACATCACTTAAAAACATACTGATGTGTGATCCTAAAACGCGGATCAACATAAAGAATTCTTCATCGATTGCTAATAAAGCGATCGCGCCACCATTTGTTTGCTGTGACTTTAGGCGATCAATAATTTGAGGTAAATCATGTGCGTCAGGTAACAGCGCTAGATTCCAGCGGCCGTCCTCGTGCCACGCAGCAACTGCGATATCTACCTCGTCCACCATTGCTTCCGTCACATCCGCCATATTCTCACTCATTGGGCGAGATGAAAACCCCTGTAAGGTAGGAGCCATGAAAGTTCACGTCGCCGACCACCCGCTCATTACCCACAAATTGACCGTTCTGCGCGACGAAAGAACGGATTCACCAACCTTTCGCCACTTAGTTGAAGAGCTCGTGACCCTGCTCGCCTATGAAGCAACTCGCGACGTCCGCACCGAAAAAGTTTCGATTAAGACTCCGGTTACTGCGACGACTGGGTTGAAGCTCTCTGACCCAAGGCCAGTCGTAGTTCCAATCTTGCGTGCAGGTCTTGGCATGCTCGAAGGAATGACGCGTTTGATCCCAACTGCCGAAGTCGGTTTTCTCGGAATGGTTCGCGATGAGAAAACGCTGCAAGCGAGCACATATGCAAATCGTCTTCCTGAAAATCTTTCTGGCCGCCAATGCTTTGTACTAGATCCGATGTTGGCAACAGGTGGAACGCTGGTTGCAGCGATCAATTTTTTACTCGAACGTGGCGCTGATGACATCACCGCCATTTGCATTCTCTCCGCTCCTGAAGGAATAAAAGTACTTGAAGATGCTTTTGCGAATTCGGGGGTTCCGATCACTCTTGTCACTGGCGCACTCGATGAGAAGTTAAACGAACACGGATATATCGTTCCTGGTTTAGGCGACGCTGGCGATCGTCTTTACGGAGTTGTTTAAATGGCATCTACATCACCCGGGTATGGAATCACGATTCGTGTTGAAGGATCTCCAGATCTTCAACCAGTTGCATTAATCACCAGCACAATCACTGGTGCAGGTGCAACAATTACCGCACTCGATGTTGTTGAATCGCTCTTAGAAAAAGTAGTTATAGATGTCACTTGCGACACAATAGATGTAGATCATGCGCAAGAGGTAAACAACGCCTTGACTGCACATGCAGGGCTAACTGTTCGCAAAGTTAGCGATCGCACATTTTTATTGCACCTCGGTGGAAAGTTAGAAGTTCAAGCAAAAGTGCCACTAAAGACTAGAGATGACCTATCCCGCGCTTACACGCCAGGTGTGGCCCGTATTTGTCAGGCGATTGTTGAAGATCCATCTGATGTACGGCGCTTAACAATGAAGCGCAATACCGTTGCTGTTGTTACAGATGGTTCTGCAGTACTTGGCCTGGGAAACATTGGCCCAGCGGCAGCACTTCCTGTAATGGAGGGTAAAGCGGCGCTTTTCAAGAGATTTGCCGATGTCGATGCTTGGCCAGTTTGTTTAGATACTCAAGATGTTGATGAAATTGTTCGCACCGTTCAACTAATCGCTCCTGTTTACGGTGGTATCAACTTGGAAGATATCTCTGCACCTCGCTGCTTTGAAATTGAAGAACGTTTACGCGATTTACTTGATATTCCAGTCTTCCATGATGATCAACACGGCACAGCGATAGTTGTTCTAGCCGCTCTAACCAATTCACTTAAATTGGTAAAGAAGAAATTGAGCGAGATAACAATCGTGATGAGCGGTGCCGGCGCGGCTGGTACCGCAATTGCCCGACTTTTGACCAAGAGTGGCGCAAAAAAGATTGTTGCTTTTGATATAAATGGATGTGTTACTCCTGGATTTAGTGGAAGCATCTCAGATGCCATGAAAGGCGCAGATGTATTCATCGGCGTGAGCGCTCCAAATGTATTAACAGAGAAAGATGTAGCTGCTATGGCAAGTGGATCAATTGTCTTTGCTCTAGCAAATCCAGATCCGGAGATTGATCCAGTTATCGCTCGAAAGTATGCAACAGTCGTAGCCACTGGCCGTAGCGATCAACCAAACCAGATTAACAACGTCTTGGCCTTCCCCGGAATCTTCCGCGGGTTGTTAGATGCAAATGCTCATAAAATTACCGATGAGTTATTGATTGCGGCGGCAGAAGCGATCGCATCTTGTGTTTCTACATCCCAGCTCAACGCTTCCTTTATTGTGCCGAGCGTTTTCGATGCTCAAGTCGTACAAAAGGTTGCAGCGGCAGTAAAAAAGAGCGTTTAAATGGAGTTAGCTGCATCATTTGATACCCAGTTATCGTCGCTTGCCCCATTTATTTTCTACATCGTGGTTGCGGGGATCGTATTTATTGAAACTGGGCTACTTTTTGGTTTCTTCTTACCTGGCGATTCGATTCTCTTTAGCGCAGGTTTAGTGGCAGCAGCTCACGGAAATATTAATATTGTAATTTTAGTTTCGCTCATCTTTCTAGCGGCGTTCTTCGGTGATCAAGTTGGGTTTGTGATTGGAAGAGTCGTTGGACGCCCATATTTAGATAAGAGAGAATCGCCAAGAATAAAGCGAATGGTTGTAAATGCAGAAGTTTTTTATGAAAAATTTGGTTGGTGGGCAGTAGTTCTCGCGCGTTTCTTTCCCTGGATCCGCACCTTTGTCCCACCAATAGCCGGCGCTGCGAAGATGAATTACTACAAGTTTTTATCGGCAAACGTGCTCGGTGCTTTGATCTGGGGCGTAGGAATTACCCTTGCTGGTTACTACGCGGCGACTTTTCCGTGGGTGAAGAATTCTTCATATGCACTGGCAGCATTTTTTATCACCGCTTCTTTAATTTCAGTTTGGGTAAAGTACCGACGCCACCCACAACAACCCCCAGATAAGTCATAACGATTCCTGTTACTAGGTAAGCGCTGATCTGCACGCCTTCTGTTGGTGAGTAAAGATCAATCAGTAAAGAACCGACCAGCTGTCCACCAACGCTAATCAAGGTGAATGTAAGTACGCCTAAGTGTTGAACAATTGTCGATGTAAAGGCGATATAGATAACGCCAATTATTCCACCCGTATACATCCACCACGGTCCTGCAGGTAATCCGACCAATTCTGAGCGATTAATTAATACGCCAATAGATAGAAAAATAAATAGAAAAGTTGTTCCCATTATAAAATTAAGCCAAGAAGTAGCAAAACTCTGATTAGTACTTTCATTTATCTGACCATTTAAAGCGCGCTGGACGCCGACTATGCAGCCGGCAAAACATCCGAATAACACTGCGAAAAGCGATAAGTTCTGGGCATCAATGCGGTCAAGGACAGAGACAAGTACTGCCAAAACAGTTACTAAAGCGGCAGCAACTCTTCTAAGGGTGATTCGTTTTTGGCCCCCTCCGGTTAATCCGATGCGATCAACGATCAGTGAAGTTGCTGTCTGCCCAGCAATTGAGGCCACTGAATAAATCGCGACTCCGATGATTGGCACAATTTGTGTTTGAACGGCCACAAAACCACCGCCGAGCATCCCGGCAAAGAGCGTCCAGACTGGAATCTCCTTTCGGCTTACCGCGCTCTTTAAATTCTTCATTCCTTTACGTATTGAAGGTGTGAAGATTGAGATTATTGAGATAAGTATTAAACCTGACCCAAAAGAGACAAGTGCTGCTTCAATTGAATTTCCCATTCGGTGCGAGAGTTCACCATTAGCGCGCGCTTGCATTGCAATAAGCAGCCCGGAAAGGGCGGCCAGCAGATTTAGCTGGGAATTACCTTTGGTCACTGCGGATGAGTGCCGTTAAATTCGCGCTTATCAGCGATCCAATCCATCAAAGCAAATAAGACTCCAGAAATTACAAATGTTAGGTGAATGGCGATTCTCCAAATTGTGCCTTCGCCAACTTCTGCTTCGCCGGCTAATTCAATGAAATCTTTTAAGAGTTCGATGACCGAGATTGCCACCAGTGAACCAATTAACTTAATCTTTAGCCCACTGAAATCGATCGTACCCATCCAGTGTGGACGATCTTTAGATTCCAGCGCGATATCAATACGCGAAACAAAGTTTTCATAGCCTGCAAAGATGACCATCAAAATAAGATTGGCAAGAAGGGTTAAATCAAGAAGAGCCAGTAAGGCGAGGGTGAATTCGCTCGCGCTCATATCTGGAGTCTTCTCAGCGAGATGCCAAAACTCAACTATAAAGCGATATGCCAGAAGAACAAGCGCTCCAACTAGTCCGAGATATAGCGGGGCAAGTAAGAAACGGCTACGGAAGAGAATTCCTTCAACGAGGTGTGAAATTTGGCTCATGGGAAGATTTTAACTCAATCACCTAGACGATCTGTGATTTCCAGCCATTCTTCCTCTCGAGTGTTTAACTCTGCGCGCAAATTTTCAACTTCTTCGCTGATTCTTAGCAACTCTGATGGATCAAATGCCGCGTTATCTTGCGCGATTTCTAGTTCAGCAATCTTCTCCTTCGATTTCTCTATCTGTCTTTCTACACGCACTAAATCCTTCTTTAACTGACGTTTCTCAGAAGCTGATGATTGAGGCTTCTCTTTACTTGTTTGAACTGGTTTTTGTAGAGACTCAAGACGTTGCTCTAAATACTGATCAACTCCGCGCGGCAGATCACGGAGCGCTCCATCTCCAAGCAAGCCAACAAATCGATCACAGACTCGTTCCAGAAAATACCTATCGTGAGAGATAATTAGTAGAGTGCCACCGAAACTATCCAGAAGATCTTCTAACTCGGTTAAGGTTTCAATATCAAAATCATTTGTTGGCTCATCTAGCAACAAGACATTTGGTGAATCCATCAATAAGCGCGTTAGCTGCAACCTGCGTTTTTCGCCTCCAGATAAATCACCGACTGGGGTCCACTGCGAATCTCTATCGAAACCTAGCCGTTCGCAGAGTTGAGATGCCGACAGCGACTTTCCATTGCCAAGTTCGATATGTGAAGCTACTTTTTCGACCGCTTCCAGCACTCGCCAAGTTGGATTTAACTCATCCAGATGCTGGGTTAAGAAAGCTGCTTTAACGGTGACTCCCGTGGTTAACTTTCCGGCCGAAGGTTGCACTTGCCCAACCAGAGTGCGCATTAAAGTAGTTTTTCCAGCGCCATTAACGCCGACAATTCCAATGCGATCTCCGGGACCAACGTTCCAGTACAGGTCGTCAATTAACTCTTTTTCACCGGCTTTGATTTGCAGGTGATGTGCCTCAAAGACAGTGTTTCCTAAACGATTTCGCGCAAACTTTAATAACTCGCCTTGATCGCGTGGCGCAGGCTCTTCGGCAATCAAAACGTTAGCTGCATCGACGCGAAACTTAGGTTTGGTCGTTCTAGCAGGAGCACCTCTGCGCAACCACGCAAGTTCCTTGCGGATCAAGTTGTTACGTCGGGCATCCATTGCGCTTGCCTGGCGTGCGCGCTCTGCTTTAGCTAAAACAAATGCCGAGTATCCACCGTCATACTCTTCCACCTGGCCATCAATTACTTCCCAAGTGCGATCAGTCACCGCATCGAGGAACCATCTATCGTGCGTGATCACAAGAACCGCTAAAGATTTACGACTATTTAAATGGCTGGCCAGCCATGCCACACCTTCTACATCTAAATGGTTTGTGGGTTCATCTAGAAGAATTAAATCAAGTTCATCTATTAACAACTTGGCAAGGCCAACTCTACGTTTTTCTCCTCCAGATAAAGTGGAGAATTTTCTTTCAAATAAGTGATCATCGAATCCACCAAATAGGCCAGTAAAGACTTCTCTTATTCCCGAATCGCTCGCCCATTCGTGTTTTGCTCTATCTCCGATTACTACATCACCAACCGTTGAATTTGGATCGGCTTTATCGACTTGTGAAAGTAAGCCAATCTTTACTGAATTAGCCTTAGTCACTCTTCCTTGATCTGGACTTTCGATCGCAGCGATGATTTTCATCAACGTGCTTTTGCCGGAGCCGTTCCGCCCAACAATTCCGATTCGCTCACCTTCAGAGACGCCAAGTGAAACTCTTTCAAGCAGCGCTTTAATATCAAAGGCCTTGCTGACCTCTTCAATATTTACAAGATTGCGCGCCACGATGGGAGAGCGTACCTTTCAACAATGAAAGCCACTGACCGCCAGTTCGCTCTCGATCTAGATGCCCGCGATCCATTAGCTCGTTTTCGCTCTCAATTCGTTATTAGCGATCCCCATATTTGCTATCTAGATGGCAATTCTTTGGGTCGACTCCCTCTCTCCACTATTGAAGCGGTTAACGCATTTATGAGAGATGAGTGGGGTCCTGAGGTCGTGACCGGATGGGGGCACTGGGTTGATGAGGCGCAGCCAACTGGAGATTTAATTGGTCGTGCAACTTTAGGCGCTGCGGCGGGACAAGTGCTTGCCTGCGATACAACTTCAGTAAATTTCTATCAGCTAGCCCTGGCCGCAATTCACGCGCGTCCTGGCCGCAAAACGATAATTACCGACGCTGCGAATTTTCCGACTGATCGCTATATCCTCGACGGAATTGCAAAACAATTTGGTTTAAAGCTTGTGATTATCGATAACGAATCTCCAGGTTCGGCCGAACACGAACGTATCACTCCCCAAATTCTTGAGCCGTATTTAAGTGATGATGTAGCGCTCGTTACCTTAGAAGTTATCCAGTATCGCTCTGGCGCCCGCAGCGATATTAAATCTCTAACTGATTTAGTGCGCAAACACGGTGCCTTTATGTTGTGGGATGCCAGCCACGCGGTCGGCGCGATCGAAATGGATTTTGATAAGAACGGCGTCGATATCGCAGTTGGGTGTACATATAAATATGGAAATTCTGGTCCAGGTGCGCCCGCTTGGTTATATGTAAATAAGAAGGTGCAATCTGAACTTCAAGTCCCAATTCAAGGTTGGTTTTCACAGGGTGATCAATTTGCAATGGGCGCTGATTTTGAAAGAGCTTCAGGTATTCGTGGTTTTCAGATTGCTAGTCCTTCACTTATTGGTTTGCGTTGTATAAAGAGCGCATTTACGATGATTGAAGAGGCGGGCATTGGTGCGATCTCCGAAAAGGCGGCGATCGGCACCGAGATGATGATTCAACTCTACGATGCGTGGCTCGCCGAACTTGGGTTTACTCTATTAACTTCGCGAAATCCACAAGAGCGCGGCGGACATATATCGCTCGGGCATCCCGATGCAGCACGTATATGTGTAGCCCTTCGCGAGTTTGCAGATGTTATTCCGGACTATCGAACACCCGATGCTATGAGGCTAGCGATTTCGCCTCTTCCTGGTTCTTATGTTGAAGTCTGGGATGGTTTTTCGCGCATCCGTGATCTAGTTGCATCTCGTCAATACGAGAAGATCGAAAAAACTGATTCGAGAGTCACATGAGCGAATCTGATTTTGATGCTGCGCTTACTTACACTTCTTACTTAGCAATTGATAAGTTGCTCGAACTTCAAAACCCTTTATCTGAAGGGCCAGAACACGATGAAATGCTCTTTATTATCATCCACCAGAGTTATGAACTCTGGTTTAAACAATTAATTCACGAATTTAACGCAGCGGGAAGAGCCCTTGAATCTGGCGATACCCATCGATCGCTAGCAATTCTTGGACGCATTCGCACAATTTTAAAGGTCTGCGTAACTCAAGTAGATATTTTAGAGACGATGACGCCGTTGCAATTTAACGCTTTCCGCGGATATCTCTCATCCTCCAGTGGCTTCCAATCCGCACAGTTCAGAAAAGTCGAAGCCTTGCTGGGGCGGCGCGATACAAAGATGGCTTCACATCTACCTTTAGAAGTTCAAGCAGAAATCAAAGAGATTGCATCGCGTAATTCCATCTGGGATTCCACGCTTACCTATCTCTCAAAACGTGGATATAAAATTCCGACCGAAGTTTTAAATCGCGACAAATCAACTCACTACCAATCTAATCCACTAGTCATTGAGTCGCTATTGGAAGTCCACCGCAGCGATCCAGAGTCGGCAATGGTTTGTGAGCGATTAGTGGATATCGATGAAGGCCTGCAAGAGTGGCGCTATCGACATGTAAAGATGGTGGAGCGCACCATTGGACAGAAAGCCGGCACCGGCGGTTCTGATGGAGTTAAATACTTAGCAAGCACTTTATTTAATCCGGTCTTTAAAGATCTTTGGGAGATACGTTCACAATTTTAAAATCTCCCACTCGAATATAAATATAGAATAACCACTATAGATACAACTGCTGCACCCGCGATTAGGGCAAATTGAATCCATCTTGGTATTCCAGCTTTATCAGCCGCCTTTTGCGCATAAGTTCGGGTGCGGACCATAACTCGAGCAGCCCAAGCAAACTCTGTAGCTAGAATTCCTAGTCCGGCAAGAACAATCAAAATTCCTGGGCCCGGACCAACTAACGCGATCGCACCTAACGCAGTTACTGCGCCGCCAACGATTCCAATTACTACACGCCAGAATAGACGTCCAGCTTTTGTCTTTTTAATCCAAGTTCTAAGTTTCATTTTCTCTTTCCCATAATATAGGCAAGTTTATTCAGACACGCCCGAGCTTCTCGCGTAAAAAAGGGTTGGGGTTGCAACTTTTTTTGACTTCGGAGATACTTACAGGGCATTCGAAAGAGTGAAAAGGATCGGGAGAGTACTTCTCAAACGAGTTTCTAAATCAGAAACCTTTGCCGTACAGCTTTAAAATGATTACACAATCGCATCACGCGGAAAGTTTTAGGTCACTACCAGCAACATCCACGCCGATATCGCCTGAAAAAGTAGCTTCTTTACTGGCTTCAGAATGGCAACTATTTACCAAGACCACCAAGGGTTCAGCCACAGAGAGCGCACGCTCAATGAAGTCGCTCCCCCTTGGAGTTACCTCTAGCTTCCAGCACTGGGATCCGTATCCAATATCTATCGTCTCCGCCAAAGGCGCGTGGATGACCGATATTGATGGGCGAGAGCTGCTCGACCTTTCCATGGGATTTGGCGCAATGCTCGCAGGACATTTAAATCCTGTCGTCGTCGAAGAAGCGAAGGCTGCCCTTGATACCGGGATGCTCTTCGTAACACCATCGCCGATCTCAACTGATGCAGCAGAGCGAATCTGTCGCCGCTTTGGCATTGATCAAGTTCGCTTTACAAATTCAGGAACCGAATCAACGATGTATGCGGTTCGCGTGGCAAGATCTGCCAGCGGCAAGAGCGACATAGTAAAGGTCGAAGGCGGATACCACGGTAGTTACGATCCATTTGTTGTTTCTGCAAAACCAAAGG